>NZ_JBYTBK010000009.1:0-142310 GCF_058789115.1 Pseudomonas sp. FW300-N1A1
AAGCGCACCCAACAAAGCGACTGCGGTCTTTCAGAACGAACTCGACGACAGTTTTTGGGGCTGCTCTGCAGCCCAGCGCGAGCAAGCTCGCTCGCCACGGGAGATGTATTGAGCAACCCTATCCTTAACTGAACAGCATTGCCGACTGGTTCGGGGCTTTTTCGTTTATCGGCTACACCGCGTTCACGCCAACAGAGCGTTGTGAGTCTCGTTTCTCATGCTTTGACCGGCGCCAGTTTTTTGCAGCTCTCCTTGCGGGACGGGTACTGTTCGCATTGGCGCAAAACGTTCTTCACTTGCGATTCGTTCTTCAACTGCTGGTTGGCCAGTAGCTTCTCGGTGATGAACAGCTCTTGCGACCCCAGGTTGCGTTCGGCCTTGTCGATCATGGTCAAGGCCGATTGCGGATCGCCTCGCTTGAGGTGGTACGAGATCATCAGGTCGTAGATGGACGGTCCGGCCAGGGACCAGTCCTTGATCGACTCCAGATCTTTCAATGCTTCCTGGCTCTTGCCCTGGGCGAGGTGCACGCTGAAGGCGGTGCGACGGATACCGGGTTGGTCCTTCACCGGGGACGCCAGTGCGCGTTGATTGAAAGTATCAGCTTCGCGCACCTTGCCTTGTTCCAGGGCCGCGGTAGCGGTGTAGGCGTCCTTGTAGCCTTGCAGGGCCGCGGCGACGGGCACGGCATCACGCATTTTCGGCCAGCTGTGCGGGTCGACCCGGGCGCGGCGCTCCTGACGGTACTCGCGTTGCAGGTACTGTTTCAGGTCGGCTTCGCGGTCCATGGGCGACATGTGCGAGCGGTTGAAGTACTGGCCCGCCGCGTTGATGCTGGTGCTCAGCCCCTGGTCGAGGAACACGTTCAGCTCTTGAGTGAAGCGGTTGAGGTTGAACTGCTCCAGCGACGCTTGCATCGCGGTGGTGCGAGCGCTGAGAAAGCTTCCGAGCAATGGTTTCTGCTTGCCCTGGAAGTCGTTCAGCCGTTGCAGGCTGTAGGTCGCGGCGCGGGGGGCGTAGCCTGCGCGGATCATCAGGTCGGTGCCCAGCAGATCGGCCTGGTCTTCCTGGCTACGACCCCAGGCGGTGCTCCAGATGTTGTCCGAAAAGCTGTTGGCCAGTGCGGTATAGAGCACGGTGTTGCCAATGGTCTTCTGGGTGCCGAGGGGGTCTTTGCTGATCAGTTTCATCTGGCCGGAGCTTCTGTCCACGCCCGTGTTGCTGGCCATGGCAGCAAACACCACGGTGGTTGCGACGGTAGACATCAGTTCTTTCTGCTGCTCGAAGGCTGCCATGCGGTCGTGATGGCGCAACAGTACGTGACTCATTTCGTGGCCCAGCATCGCGGCGATTTCGTCTTCACTCTGGACGTTATCGAGCATGCCCAGCGGAACGAACAGGTTGCCGAACGGATCGGTGGACGGACCGAAGCTATAGCTGTCGGTGATCCGCACTTGCAACTTCGGCAGCTCGCCCGGCCAGCCTTTGGACAGCCGCGTGACGATGCCCTGCAAGTAGCTCTGCAGCATCGGGATATCCACCAGGTTTTGCTGGCGTGTCTGTGCGGCAGGGATGGCATGGCCGTCGTAACTCAAGCGTTGCTTGCTTTGCTGCTGCACATCCAGCACGTAGTACTGACGCACTTCGGTGTGCTCGACATAACGCCCAGTCACCCGCGACTGAGTCGAAGGGCCAACCAGGTTCATAAAGGCATCGTCGGCACCTTTGATGGTGTTGCAACCGCTCAGTAGCGACCCGGCGACGAAGCTGAGCCCCAGCAGCGATCCCTTTGCCCGTAGCCCGCTCACTTGTTGCAACCTGGGCCAAAGCCGATGGTCGAGTTGTTCTCGCTGTCCTTGGCCTGGCTTTTAGTCATTTTCTGACAAGGCAGGTTGACCACCTTGCTCAAGGGGGGATCGATGTCCAGGGTCACGGTGTCCAGCCAGATCCGCTTACCCAGCATCTCAACCTGAACCAGGTCCAGTGCTTCGTTGTACTGCAACACCGGCAGCGGATTTTTCGGCACATCCTTGAGCGGCAGTTCTTGCACCATTTTGCCTTGCTCATCGAGTACTTCCACTGGGTCATTGGTGAGAGGGCTCACAATAGAGGCCGCTGCAAACGCCGCCTGGCTGAACACGACGCTGAGGAGGAAAACGGCTGTTCTGGTCATTCTTGGTTTCCTTGAATTAGACGAACACTGGAGCGTCAGCTTTTGGAGCCGAGCAGCGCCTCGATTTTTTCGCTGAACAGCACCAGAGAAAGCACGGCGATACCCAGCACGTTGACCGGGGTGATGTTGGCGAAATACAGCGCGATGCTGGCGACGGTCAGTACCGCCATGACCAGTAGCCAGGAAGGGCAAGGAGAGTGGAAAAACCGGATCTCCCATCGCCGCCATGGCGTTAGCGTTCGATGCTTGGCCGCTCGGTGCTCGTGCAGGGCCTTGAGCGCGAAAATCAACACCAACAGCGCGATTTCAACCAGATCCAGCCAATTGATATCCATGCGTGGCAGGCTGTCTGGCTCGTGTTTGTAAGACATGCCCTCGGAGAGCAAGTTATCCAGAGCCATGGCGTGCAGATAGATCCCGGGAAGCTTGCCGTGCACGGGCGACTGCACCAGGTCGCCGGTGGAGGTGATGTGTGCACCGACGAGTACCAGTCGATCGCGCAGCAGTTCGGCGATCAATGCACGGTCCTGTGGCTCGCTGACTTCCAGGTCGCTGGCCGTGAGGGTCAGGCTATAGGGGCAACTGGCCTGGGCGGACTTGCCCAGTTTCCAGAAAATCGCCTCGGCCAGCTGCTTGAACGTTTGCGAGAAGAAGCCATCAACGGTTGAACAGTCCGCAGTGTTGGCAATCCGCGACTGCTCGGGGGCGAGCTCAAGCCCCCACTGAATGGCGATTGGCGGCGCCTGCGCAGCCGCTTGCGCATCGCCCGGCAGATCCGGGCATTGATGGGCCTGACAGTACTGGCGATACAACGCGAGTGCAGGTGTCTCCATCAAACCCAGCGACGTGTCAAAGGCCAGCGGATACTTGTCGCCGACCCCGCTCCATACCACCAGTACCGGGGTCGTGACCTGGGCCAGGTGCTCGAGCGTATTGGCTTGCCCCTCTTCCCCGCGCGGTCGCCCCGTGTTGGCCAGCAGCAAGGGAATGCCCTGATGCCGGTAGCGGTCGAACACATTCGCCAGTAATTGACTGCCTTGCGCAGGGTCGCCCGGCGAGTGGTCGTGGCTATACAGGAGATCGACAAACACGGCCTTGGGTTTGTAAGCCAGCAAGCGCTTGAACAGCTTGCTCTGCTCGCCATACGGCATTGGCCAGAAAGTGTTGTTGCGCAGCAGATAGGCATCGTCGATCACCACGACCGCGATCTGCTGTTGACCCTTGCTGTCGTAAAGGCTGGCGAACATGCGGTTCAGCCATTGGGCAGAAGCATTGTCGCTCGAACTCGACAGCCCAAAAGGGTCGAGCAAAGCGATCAGCAGGACTACCAACCCAAGCGCGTACTGCTTGAGGCTGAACAGGGGGAATTTAGCCGACATCCTTGGCTCGATAGTGGCGATGTGCCGGCTTTTTAAGGGAGATGCGAGGGGGTGTCAAGAAAAAAGATAGCCGTGTGCCATCATTCGGGTAGGGCAGGAGGATAGGGATGTTCAAATCCCAGAAACAACAAAGCCCTCGTATTTCTGCGAGGGCTTTGTTTTGGCACCAGACGAACGGTAGCTTTCGACGAGGCCAGGTTTCCTGCGGGTCTGGAAGTCGGTGGAAAATTCAGCGTACCCCAACTAGTAACTATAAATAAATCAGCTAGTTATGGCTCTAAGTGGAATCGAATCCGGAATTCATATCGCATTAGCACGCTTTTATCAGTGCGTGCATTACAGATGGGAGGGCGATTAATTGAAGATTGTGGAGAGGCGGTGGAGGCGTGCCTCCACTAGATCATGAAAGCGGAAGACCAGCTAGGAGAGGAGCTAGTAGAGGCAGGTACTGTGCTGCGAGCACGTTGCCCGCTGTACCTTCGAGAATAGTTCTAACCGAGTGTAGGCTTTCGCGGATTATGCCGAACCTGGGGGTTGGAGCCTTTATCTGACTGCGAACGGTCTCCAAATCACTCCTGAGCTGTTCGCGCTCTACTGAGCTATTCAACTGGCCAATGACTGGAAGCAAGCTCTCAACAAACGTAGATAGACCTTCGAGATCCGTGGTTTGGTTATACGTCTGAGTAGAGCCATTGGTGGCTTGCTGAATTTGAGATCCGTTCATGGTTCCGATGGTGATGTTGTAATTGTTCTGACTCGCCACGAGTTTCTCCTCTCTTGTGAAGGTTGCGTCCTCTCCCAAAATTCCCTGAGCTTCGAGTTCCACGGCAAAATCGACGATCCTGTTTCGAACAGAAGAGACGATTCGATCAATGAGGTTCAGAGGAATCTCAAGCATGAATTCTGAGGTCGGGGTCTGCAATAGAGACCGCAGTTCATTACATTGCTCAGGCCCGAATGCCAGGCCTAACGTGCGACCCCTGTTCGGCTCCGTTGTGAACTCTTGAAGCTGGCTCAGCGGGTTATTCATTGCCATTTGCGACATGAGCCCCTGAAGCTCCGCGTGACCCACATCTACTGGAATGCTTCCGTGCCTCGGATGCCTATAAATGACCCTGCCGGTTATCTTGCGATAGTCCGGAATGTCATCCAGTAGCTCGTAGCCTTCCATCTCATGCTCCAGCCACGCGCTGATGGTCTGCACCTTCAGCAGTGCCGATACGACTCGCGCCTTACGGAGAAGGCTCAGAATATTGACATTGTCATCACAGGCATCTGCCCGAAGCTCGAAAACAAGACTTCCCATTGCCATTCCCTTTTTTAGATAGAGGCAGAATGCCACACTCCCTGAGTTATGACTGTTTGCAGTGGTCGTGGGCAGTGGAAAGGCATCATCAAAGCCGTTTACAGAAATGTGGGCGATTCCCAAAAGCGTCAGAATCAGAAGGGGTGGGCGCTCAACAGAAAACTGTGCTCTGGACACAGCCATGTCTGATCCGTAGGATCAAAATGCCATCGCTAGATTGATCAAGTTCGACGCCCAAAAGCCATGAGAACTTTAGCTGGGTGTTGACCAGGATAGATTTTCAGACTCACGAGACCGTCGCTCATGGAAGATGTAACGATAAAATGAAAAAATTTATAGCTGCGACGCTTCTTTCTACCACCATTGCGCTTGTCTTTGCGTTGGCGATTATTCATTTTTCGCCGATTAGCGAAATATTAATCAGCCATACTCAGTTTGTACCGGTCAAAGACTTTAAAGAGCTAGGTGAGTACGAGCAAGTTATAATTGAGCGGATGATAAAAGAGAAATCTATTGTTACGGTGGATAGTCTATGGTCTATGCAGGTCGCTTTCTACCAAACTATCGTCAGTTTACTAATTGCTTTGAATGCTGCAATATTGGTTATTGCTTTCGTTGTAGTTAAAAGTTCTTCCAGGGCTGAGGTTATAAGGGCGTCTGTAGAACAGTTTAATGATTTTTCACGAAGTGGCGACTTTACCAAGCTTGTGCAGAAGAAGGCCAAAAAAGAAGTTGTGAAAATTAATTTGACCTACGGCGATGTATGGGATGAGCTTGATGATCACGACGTTAGGATGAAAGCAAGCGAAGATGCTATAATCGTAATAAGTAATCGGCTAGCTGATTTGGATAGTTCAGAAGATTGTGTAAAAGGCACCGAAAAAATCGGTGATTAGGTAGGGAAATATGGCTTTCATCCGTAAAAGCGCAAAGCCGCAAGTTGGTAAGATTGGTAGTCCCGCCTTAGAGGCTAGGGGGGAGGATAAGCTTACTGTGGCTCAAATGCTAGAACTGGCTAGGCGAGAGGGCATAGACACTTCTCCCTTGGATGTTCATGCGTTAGTAAGTGCGTTGGGGATAAAGTTCTTATGCGTCCCTATGGATGATGAAGTTTCAGGTTCTCTTAGCCTTTCTGAAAATGGGAGAGACTGGCTAATAAGGGTGAATGCGTTACATCATCCAAATCGGCAAAGATTCACTGTGGCGCATGAACTTGCGCATTTTGCTCGGCATAGATCTCAGCAATTAAAGTTCGTGGATCAAAACTTCTTCAGGAACGGCGATAGTAATGCAATGGAGGTTGAGGCCAACCGTTTCGCAGGTGAGTTGCTCATGCCGGAAAGCTTGTTTAGAGATCGTGTCAAACTTTTTAGCGGAAGCATCGAAGCAGTTGCTCAATATTTTAAAGTCTCGACATTGGCCGTCAGAGTTCGAGCTAAATCATTAGGGATGAAAGGGCATGGATTGGAGTAACTTCATATATTTTCCCGTACTAAAAACAAAAGATGCAGAGCTTAGGGCAATTTCCTCCGTTGATAAGGTATCTCGCGAGAAAATACTTCCAATATATGAAATTACAAAGTCGAGAATAACCAAGAAAAATTCTCTTGGAGATATTGTCAAGCGTCTGGATCAGATTCGTGGAATTCAGAATGGCCTGCCATTTATATTGGATGTTGCCACCGATCCTAAGCAGACTAACTCTCAGATTGAAAGTATATTGTCGCCAGATGACGGATATCGTTTCTGGAGAGAATGGCTAGAAGCACATGATGATCTTTCTATAGTCCCAGTTATTCATATTAACTTAGAAGATGATGAGGATTTGGATGAGGCCCAAAGCTTTGTTCGAGCAGTTGCGCATAAGTATCCTAAAATGGCTCTTCGTCTCCCAACTGGATTGGAGGAGGAAGAATATAGTGAAATACTAGATCCAATAGTTTCTGTTTTGGGCGAGTCAAAACTTTATGTTCTGATAGATGATGGGTGTATACGCGATATAGTAAAGAAGAGCTCAATCGGGGCTGTCGCACAAAGTTATCAGAGCACCTTTGAAATTATTGCAGAGATGGACGATAGTGAAAACTGGCTGGAAAAGGTTGTATGTATATCAGGGTCATTCCCCCAGCAAGTGAAAAATGAAGGGGTGGGGGACGAATATGGAGATTTTGATATATTCGAGCATGGCCTATACCTTCAGTTGAAAAAAAATCGACCTGACTTGCAGTTTGGTGACTACGCATCAATTAATATTAATCAAACTGAAATGCGTGGTGGCACATTTGTGCCGCGTATAGATTTCTGTACTGACAGTAAGTTTTTCTACTACCGGAAACGCCGTGAAAGCGGTTCTTATATCTGGTGCGCAAAAAAAGTTATTGCTGACTCAGACTTTGTGGATAATGGTACTTGGGGAGATGATGAGATAAATAGTGCGGCGATAGGGAGTCCTTCTGGAATCAGTCCTTCATTTTGGATTTCTGTTCGTGCTTGCAACTATATGACTCGAAGAGTAAAGATCTTAAGCGCCTAACTTGTTAGCTGGTAAGCTTAAGGAAAATACGTCGTCCAATGTTACTATGGCTGTTATCTCATTTTGGAATGTAATGGTCCGAGAGCCATACCTATCAACGATGTATTTTCTGAATGCTTTTTTTATATTTTCTTTTTTGTGCGCTGATTTTATCTTGGTGCAAAGTTCAAATTTTGATTTTCCCGACAGCTTGAACTCTTTTCGTAAGTTCTCTATTGGAAGTGCGTCTAACGTTATTAAGGTGTCAAATTTCCTTATTAGTCTTGCTGCTCGGACTCGCCTTACTCCCTCCTCGGAGCAAATATAAATTCCTACTTTTTCAGGTGCAAGTTTTCTAATGGAGGCTAGATGTTTCTTGTCGCAGACTACGTATACATAATCAAAAAGTTGTTCATATGATTCTAGCTGCACAGGCAGTCTATCAATTCTGTCGTAGGCTGACTTTATCTCATACCCAAACACCTCTCCTCCCTGGACGCAAATAAGATCCGCTCTCCGACGCCCAAAATGGAAAGGGAACTCAGTAGAGATAGCTTCTGTGGTGCTATCATTTATTAGATGCTCTAAGAGTGCACGCTTTATTTCTAGTTCTTTCATTGGGTTGACAAGCCTTTGAATTACTGTTGTTAGCTTTTTTCTAGTGTTTTTAGTCTAGCCTCGACGGTATATTTGAGTAACAGTTTATAACTTTAAGGTGTCATGATCTTTATCTGATTCAGGGTGCTAACGCAGCCCTGAATTGACGCTTCAACACCCGCCACTCTTCATCGCTTCCATCGCATAGCAATGCTACAAGTAGTTCTCCTGCATAGCTAGGATTGAATTGTCCGTAGTTTTGTAGATGTATCTGAGTGATGGCTTTTTGCTGGCCTCTGAATATTGCCTAACGTTTAAACTCCCAAGATTTTCCTAAGCGAAGGGTGAGCAAATGTGTGGTCAACAAATAGTAATAGCGTGTCGACTCTGCGTGTTGGTTCAAATGTTGACTCAGAAACCATGCCAAATGTTTTCGCTGCCAAGCCCATGGATTGTCTATGTGCCAGCGATTGGATATTGCTACTTGAATGACTTTCGCTTGGCGAAGGTGACGCTGGCGCGTGGAATGCGACCCTGTCAGTACACCCATCAGAAACAGCTCAATATCGATTGGCTGGCTCATTCTCGACCACCGATGTAAGCCGAGACCACGTCGATACGGCCATGCCCCAGTTCATAGCTGATTTGTGTTCGTACCTCTTGATCAAGGTTTTGCTCAAGGCTGTAGCAGTTGCCGCCGTTGATGGGCGCGAGGTACTGGCTGATTTGCTCATAGCGTTCGCACGCATAGGCTGCGCGCAATTCGTGGAATCCTTTGACGCTGTGCTGATGGAGGATATCTCGTGCGGGGCGTACGGCAGCCTGTAGGAAGTTTCGGTAGCTTTCATTTGGTGCCAACAGATTGCGGCTACCGTCGGGCGAGACTTGAAGGGCGAATGCCAGTGCGTCGTGGATGTGCTCATCCATCGTTATCCATCGAGGGGCTGAGGCTCCTGAACGGCCACCTTTGGTGCCTTCCTGGATGTTGATCTTGCCGTATTGCTCTGCCTCACGTTTTAAACGCGGTAGGTCGGCCAAAATAGCCTCGCGTAAGCGCATGCCGGTGGCTCGCGCCAACTGCGCGATGGCCGCGGCGCGTGGCATTTGGTGTTCGCAGAGCACTTCGACGATTCGCCTCACGTGTTCGCGGTCTTGGCCTTGCGGCACCGAGCGACGAACACTGGTGCGTCGCATACCTAGCGCCTTGCTCGGACTCGGCACTTTCACATACTGATCACCGCGAAGCGCAGCCATGGTCCGGTTCGCGCTGGATAACCGGTTTTGCGCGGTGGCGATGCCGATAGCGCCTTGTTCGACTTGCTGCCGCAGATGCCCGGCGTAGTCCAGCAAGGTCTGCCGATCAATTTTTCGTGCATCGTTAAACCCTGGCCCATCCTCCGACCGACACCACCGCACAAACGCCAGCCACCGATCACTGTGTGCCTTGGCCGTGCCGTAATGTCCGCCGCCAAATAGATCGCGCAATGCTTGTGGCCCGGCATAGCTCAGTTGCCGACCCCATCCAAAATTGCGCCCATCCCGTCTACCTACCAATGCCATGATCAAACTCCTCTCGAAGCCAAACCCTTGAAATTTCCCCACTTCATCCCGCCATGGATGTTGAGTGTTATCAGGGATCAAGGCCCCTGCGGCCTGTGAGGGTTGTCCACTAACGCGGGACTGACGGCTCCTTACGACCGGGAGCTTGGGCATCTCATGATCTGGCCTCCTGAACACTTCCGAAGAAGTGGGCGGGTGGAGGCTGCACTGGCTGACGAGACCAATGCCGCGAGAACCTGAATCGGGTGAAGGCAGTGATGCGATGACCGGGGCATGCCTGACTGTCAGTCAGGTGCAGTCCATTCCCTGGGCTGCGGCACCATCATCTGCATCGCTGTTGCTGGTGACTTCGGTGTTTGTCACGCCGATTGTCGCAAGGGGGAATGCCGCAAAGCCCTGTACGAGTTGGGCTGCAGCAGCGGTAGGAGCGCCCGTCTCTTTCCGGGAGAAAGAGACGGGCGCAGGTTGGCGCAAGGAAATGGCCAAGCGGATAGGTTGCTGCAGGGCAGCTATAAAGGGGGATGAGTTGCCGCAGAGGGCACTCAGGTAGAAGTAGGCATCCATCACATCGCTGTGACCGTGCGAGCCGCCGGACGCTAATCGCACTTTGGGTGAACCACCACGGTGTGGCGTAGCCTCAAAGGCTCTGGCTACCTGGGTTGCTGTCAACGACAGCGCTTTGCCCGATCTTTTCTACGCCTGTGGATAATTCTGGTCAAGACTCTAATTTTCGGGAGTTCTGCGGCTGTGGATAAAATTATCCACCGGTGGAAATCAGTGGTTTTCCACAGAAAGTTGTGTGGGCTTTAGATTTTTTAAGTGAGGTCCATCCAAGCAGGGCGGCTTTGCAGCCCTGTTTGGATGGGCCCGCGTGGACAAGCAGATCACTGAGATATGAAGATCGAGCACTTACTCAGTTGCGCCACGTTTTGCTTTTAGGCGAGTGACGTTCGCTCCGGTCTGGTTCGCAGGGCTCGATGGGGACAAACCACGATTTCTGGCTTGAGTGATCAAGCAGGAAATTAATCGAGGTTTATTTCTGGCTTCTTTACTACAAACACCATTGCTGCTGACGTTTCCAATCATCTGGAAATCCCATTAGTCTCAAATAGCCCAGTTCCTGCTGATCCATGAATTCCGCCAGGCGAAGCTTCCATTGGCTGTCTGGACTGATCAGGTCGGTTAGATAGGCCAGTATCGTCAATACGATGTACAGACGCTGCTTAGGCTGAGGCCAGTCGCCAGGTGCATTCGGAATGACCCATTCTTTTGGTAAGGATGGTCGAATTGAGAGCTCTCGGTTCCATAACCGTGAGTGGTGGGCGCAACAGTTTCGGATGAAGGTCAGGGTGTGGAGCCAGGAAGCCAATACTTCGAAGGGCAGATTGAATCTGCTAGCGATCGCTTTTTTGTCGACGCTTTTGCCTATGGCATTGAAGAGGGTGGATACCGTTCCAAGGCTGAGCTCTTCCAGAACAGCCCAGGCGGGCGGCAACTCAGGATGGGCATAAGTCGACCCGTAGAATCGGAAATAGTTATCGCGCATGCGATTTTCAATCCGTTGTTGCTGGATTCCATCAACCTGATTGCTTTTTTTTATGCGATCAATCTCACGTCCAAGTTTGTTCCGTTCCTTGTTCAGTTGTTCTCGCAGGGGGCGCAGTAGATTGTCATGCGAGTATGACGAGGAGAAGACTGAGGCGTCAGCTATCCAATCAGGCCCATATTTGGGGCACATGTGATTGCTGATCGTCGCTCGCATGGCGACTTCGACACGTTCGATGGCATCCATGGAGATGCGTCGCAACGAACCATCGAAGCGGTAGATGTCGACGACGGCCTTCAGTGTGCTACCGGACTTGAAGGTATGTTCAGGCCCTTGCTCCTGGAAGGGGCGCATGTAAGGGCTCAGGCGAAACAGCGTGACCACTTCGAGGAAGCGCATGGCGCGGTCGTCGTTAGCGACTTGCAGGCCTCGTTGCTTTAGCAGTTCCAATTGCTGTTCTACGCTGAGGGCCGGTTTGTCGAAGGGCCTCATGTAGCTTTCTCCAGGCAAAAAAAACCCGCACGATTTGAGCTTGCTGACTGGGTCAACCTAGGCTTGGCGGGTGTGTTGGGGTGCATTATAGGTAGGTGTAAGAGGCCGTCAACGTTGCGCTGACGTGAAATTGTAACGGGTAGGCATGCGGGCAATGTTTGGTCAGTCGATGGATATAAGGCTTATCGCCGCAATGTGGCAGCTTCCAGGGGAGTTTCCAAACCCCAGAAACAACAAAGCCCTCGCATTTCTGCAAGGGCTTCGTTTTGTATGGTGCCGGCACCAGGAGTCGAACCCGGGACCTACTGATTACAAGTCAGTTGCTCTACCAACTGAGCTATACCGGCGTGTTGGGCGACGATTATAGCGAGTGCTTCGCGTCTGTAAACCCCTGATAACAGACTATTTTTGCGCAGGGCTCTGGTTGGGGTCCTGTTGGGGGTGTGGGGCTTGGGTAAATGCGGTGTTTTTGTTCACTCGCTCAGGGTATCGGGCCGTGCGTGCAGGCGGATCGGGTGGAGCGCGTCCCTGATCGTTGAGTGAATAGCGGTGGCACCGTAACGAGTGTTTTCGCCTCGCCATTACGCCCGCAACAACACACGCTTGAGTTTTTCCACCGCCCGCCACGAACGACTGTTGCGCAGTGCATGCAGTTCAGCTTCTGCGCGGTCGGCGCGTTGGCGTTCGGCTTGCAGGGCCTGTTCCAGGTCTGACACCGGGTAGCTGAATTTGTGGCCGTAGCAGAACTGGAACTCGTCCATGTTGCACGGCGCCAGGTCGAAGGCGCCTTTGAGGTGTAGCTGTTCTTCGGCCAGGTAGAAGGTGTTGAGGCCGTCAAACAGCACCGGGTGGTAACCGGCGTCGATCAGCAGTTGTTCCCAGGTCTGGTCGCGGGTCCACGGGGTTTCGACGAGGATGATCCAGGGCCGCCATTGCGTGAAGTCCATCCCGCGCAGGACGGTTTCTTCGTGACCCTCGACGTCGACCTTCAGAAAGTGGATCGGCCCTTTGACGTGTTCTTCGCAGATGGAGCTCAGGGTGCGCGATTGCACGGTCTGGCTGCGCACGTCCATGCCAGCCTCGAGGCGTTCCTTGGCGACGCTGGGTTCCAGGGTCGACATCCCTGTGCCGGCAATGGCGTAGAAGGTCAGGGCTTCGGCGGTTTCGCCGGCCACGCATTGCAGGTTGATGTCCTTGGGGCGGTCTTGGCACAGGGCCTCGTAGTAGACCTGCAGCGGTTCGATGTTGATGCCGGTCCAGCCGCGCTCGTAGAACGCTTTGGTGACGGAATCGGACACCGGCTGATTGGCGCCTACGTCGATGTAGAAGCCGTTCTCGTAGTATTTCAGCGCGCGCCACAACCGTATGTCTTCGAAGTTCTGTGCATAAGAAATGAACGTCACGGTCTCTTCCTGATAGCTCGAATGACTGGGAAACGGGCGCGAAAGCTACGCACCTGGGGTCGGAGTGTAGCGATCATCACGGAGAAAGTGTGCCGGCAAAGCCGCCAAATACGGGTGTAGGCGACAAGCCCTTCGAGGGTTCGAAGGGCTTGTCGCCTGGCCGGTTACACGCCGTTCTTGACGGTGTTGATCAGGTCCTGGCTCAGCACCTGGGCAGGCGCCACTTGCACGCTCTGTGTATAGAAGGGCGGCAGGTTCTGGGCGAGTTGCGACAGCGCTTGAGCGGTGGTGTTACCCGGCAACAGTACGTACTGCAGGTTCGACGGGTAGCTTTGTGGCACCGGGCCTTCCATGGTCGAGCCATAGGCTCCGAAGGTCATCACGGCCTGTGGCGTGGTCGGGTCGGGCGCGTACAGGAACACGAATGTGCCGTACTTGGGATGCGTCAGGTATTGCTCGGCCTGGGCACGCACCGCCGGGTCGGGGTCATTCATCAGGGTCCAGCGCATCACCGCATAGCCGCGGGTGGTTTCCATGAAGGCGGTGCGAATCGGCGACTGGTTTTCCATGCCCCCCAGGCATACCAGCAGGTTGCCAAAGGGGTCGATCAAGGCCACCGAGTTGAACACGCTGCTTTGCTGCGCTGTCGCCAGCAGCGGTGGCGCCAGCTCTGCACCCGGATCCCGTGGGTTGGTGCATTGCACGGTCAGGGCGTAGGGGCTCAGTGCGGCCAAGGCCTGGCGAACCGGACTGTTGGCCGGCAGATCGGCCGGATTCTGCAGTTGCGAAGGATCGAGGCCGCTGTTGTTACTCGCTTCGCGCACGGTGTTGACGCTGGCCGAGAAGATCGAGCTGGTGAGGTAATACGCTGCCGAGTCGATGCACTGGCCACTGAACACCGGGCTATTGGCGCCTTGGTAGGCGCGACTGACGGGCGCGGCGATTGCGTAATAGCCCCAGGTGTTTTGTGCCTGCTGACGGATCTGCGGTGGCAGGGACGGGAAGTTGAACTGGCTGTTGTAGTTGATCCCGGCGTAGTCGTCGATCGCACTCACCGCGACGTTGAAGCCCGCCGTCAGCAGGGAGCCGGCGCACATGGCGCAAGGGTCCAGGGTGGTGACGACCGTCAGTTGGGCGGGTGGCGGCAGGCCCAGGGATGCAGCGTTCTCGTAATACCAGTCCACCAGCTGTCGTTCGCCGTGGGCAGTCGGGTCATGGGGCAGGAAGTAGGGGGTGTTGCTCCCGGGGAAAGGCATCAATACGTTGTTATGCAGCGCCGCGATGACCTCGCCGGTGGCGTTATTGATGATGGCCCCGCCCACCGCGAAGGTTTGTTGAATGGCGGCGAGAATGGCTTCGTTGGCGACGGTATCGACGGCTTCCTGTGCACTGTTCACTGTGATCATGGTGTTCCAGCTCCTTGCTGTCGTGAGCGGCAGAGATTTCTGGCGCTTGGCAACGATAGTTCAGGTCTGGAAGGGCGGTTATGACCATTCGGCTTAACGCTTATGCACAACGGGCTGTTTTGCGCCTTGATAAATGTCAGATTTGTGGATCCGTTCTCATTGTTGCGCAACTGCCTGTTTTCCGGGTTTTTTTACAGGCTGAGCAAAAAATGGACAGGGCTGTTTTTCGCCTTGAATCTTGGATCCATGGGCTTCTGGCAGATTTCATCAACAGAGTTATCCACAGGCGCGGGGTGTTTATCGGCGCTCGCCGAGCAGCAGCAGATTGCGCGGTGTCAGGGGCGTTTCACAGAACAGTCCCAGGCGAACGGCATAGCCCTGTTCTTCGAGAAACAGGGCGCGGTCGAGCACCAGCCAAAGCTCCAGCGGGCGCCGGAACAGGCCGCGCAGCAATTCCAGGTTGCGTACCTGGGCCAGGCGTTGCCAGCCAGCGGCTTGCAGGGCTGGCCAATCCTGCGTGCCGACTGTGGACAAGTCCTTGAGCGCGGCCAGGTCTTGGCAGTAGTCGGCGAAGGGTTTGTCCAGCCAGGCGCTGGGCAGCGATGGGGTGGGCAGGTACTCGTCAATGCCGCGTAATTGCCGTTGCAGCAGGTCGAACGCCAGGCGCCGGGCCATGGACGTGTCGCGCTGGCGTCGGACGCGGGCGCCAGCGGTCACGGTCTCGCTCAGCGGCAGGGCCAGATCATCGAGGGACAGTGCCAGGTCCGAGTTTTTGCCGGCGCTGGAGAGCGCTTGGTACTGACTGGTCGCAATCCGGTTGTAGCAGCACGGCGCGACGGCCAACTGTTTGCAGCCTGCGTGGCTGGCCAGTTGCATCAGGCGCACATGCAGGTCGCCACAGGCGTGCAGGGCGACCGGTGTCTGGTCGGCATCGAGGCGTGCGGGTGTGTCCGTGGCCATCACGTCTTGTTGAAGGTGCGCGGCGTCAAGGTGATGGTGTTGGCTCAGCGCCTGACCGCTGGCAATCAGCGCCGGATCGTATTCCAGGCAGGTCAACTGCTGGCCGGTTTGCAGCAGGCGTCGTCCCAGGTGGCCTTTGCCTGCGCACCAGTCCAGCCAGTGCCGGGGTTTTTCGGCGAACTGCAGGCAGCTGGCGAAGGCTTCGATCTGCTGCCACTTGCGCCCGGGTACGTCGACGTTCAAGCGCGGGGATGCGGGCTCAATGGCCTGGGTGGGCAAGTCACCGACCGCGCTGAGGGATATCGACTGCGCCGCCAGTGCCGGGAAGGGCGCGGGGGCTGGCAAGCGTTCAGGGTGGTTGTGGCTGGTTTCCGCGTCTTCCAGCGAACGCTGGCGCAACCAGTCGGCGAGCGCTGGATGGTCGGCTTCCCACGGCAGTTGCCGATGGGTAAAGGGTCGTGGCCGCCAGAGTGCCTGATGCTCGGTCAGGAAGGCGTTCAGTGCCGTGAAGCGGGCGAGCAGGTGCTCGCCCGTCAGCACCGGCAGATCAGCGTCCCTGGCAGGCATCGACGCGCAACCAGCGCTCCAGCAGCTTGAAGCCACGCACCAGGACGTAGGCCATCAGCAGGTAGAACATGCCCGCGGCGAAGAAGATCTCTACCGGCAGGTAGGTCCTGGCGATGATGGTGCGGGCCATGCCGGTCAGTTCCAGCAAGGTCACGGTACTGGCCAGGGCGCTGGCCTTGAGCATCAGGATCACTTCGTTGCTGTAGGCCGGCAGGCCGATGCGCGCGGCACGTGGCAGGATGATGTAGAACAGGGCCTTGGGCCGCGACATGCCCAGCGCCCGGGCCGCTTCGATTTCGCCCGGAGGAATGGCCTGGATCGCGCCTCGCAGAATCTCGGCGATGTAGGCGGCGGTGTGCAGGGTCATGGTGGCGGTGGCGCACCAGAACGGGTCGCGCAGGTACGGCCACAGCACGCTGCTGCGCACCGCATCGAACTGCGCGAGGCCGTAGTAGACCAGGAACAGTTGCACCAGCAGCGGGGTGCCACGGAAGAAGAAAATGTACGCATAGGGCAACGCGCACACGTACCAGCGTTTCGACGAACGGGCGATCCCCAGCGGAATGGCCAGCAGCAGGCCGAGAATGACCGCGATCGCGACCAGTTCCAGGGTCAGGGTGGCACCCTGGGCCAGTTTCGGCAGCCACTTGATGATGACTTCCCAGTTCATTGCGTGCTCCGGGCAAAGCCGCGAGCGGCGCGTTTTTCCAGCAGGTGCATACCGGTCATGGCGATCACCGTCAGACCCAAGTACATGAAGGCGGCAACCATGTAGAAAGTGAACGGTTGCTTGGTCATGGTCACGCCGTTTTGCGCGTGACGCATGATTTCCTCCAGGCCGATCACCGATACCAGTGCGGTGTCTTTCATCAGGATCATGAACAGGTTGCCCAGCCCCGGCAGGGCGATGCGCCACATCTGCGGCATGATCAGTCTGGTGAAGATCCGCCACTTCGACAGGCCCAGGGCGACGCCCGCTTCGCGGTGGCCCTTGGGGATCGCCAGGATTGCCCCACGGAACACTTCCGTGGCGTAGGCGCCGAAGCACAGGCCCAGGGCAATCACGCCGGCGGCGAAGGCGTTGAGCGCCAGGTCAGGGTTGCCGAAAAACTCCCCCAGCGCGCGCATCAGGTTGACGGTGCCGAAGTAGATCAACAGCACCCAGAGCAATTCCGGGATGCCACGCACCAGGGTCGAATAGGTACCGCCAAGCCACTGCAGCGACTTGTGCGATGAGGTTTTGGCCAAGGCGCCGAGCAGGCCCAGCACCAGCCCCAGGCACAATGCCGAAAGGGCCAGCTTGACAGTCATCAGCGCGCCAGCGGCGAGCGCCGGGCCGAATCCTTGGAGATCGATAATCATGGATGTCTATTCAAGTTACAGCAGGCTTTGCTAAGAACCGGCGCCACCCTGGGCGGCACCGGTCAGGCACGTCAGAATCAATAGATGCTGAACGGGAAGTACTTGTCGTTGATTTTCTTGTAGGTGCCGTCAGCGACGATTTCTTTCAGCGCGGCGTTCAGCTTGTTACGCAGGTCGTTGTCACCCTTGCGCACGGCGATGCCGATCTTGTCGCTTTCATTCACCGGGTCGCCCTTGAACTCATAGTTCCTGCCGGCGTCGCTTTTCAGCCAGTCGTAGTTGGCGTACTTGTCCGCGAGGATGCCGTCGACGCGACCGGAGGTCAGGTCCAGGTAGGCGTTTTCCTGAGTGTCGTAGAGGTTGACCTTGATGTCGTCGCCGTAGGTGTCTTCCAGCCAGGTACCGGCCAGGGTGGCGCGCTGGGTACCGATGGTCTTGCCCTTGAGCGAGTCCTTGTCGGTCTTGAACTCAGTGTTTTTCGGCGCGATGAACTGCAGCTTGTTGGAGTAGTACGGTTCGGTGAAATCAACGGCCTGCTTGCGCTCGTCGGTGATCGACAGCGAGGACACCAGGAAGTCGAACTTCTTGGCGTTGAGTGCCGGGATGATGCCGTCCCAATCGGAGGTGACGACTTCGCACTCGACCTTCATCTTGGCGCACAGGGCATCGCCGATGTCTTTGTCGAAACCGACCACCTGGCCGCTGGCATCTTTGTTGTTGAACGGAGGGTAGGCGGCTTCGATGCCCATCTTCAGTTTGTCGGCGGCCATTGCGTTGGCCGAGAACACCAGGGTGGCGGCCGCGGCCAGGAAGAATTTCTTGTAGGTCTGCATGCAGTTAGCTCCGTTAGCGGTTGCTGGACATGAATTGTTTGCAGCGCGCCGAAAGCGGGTTGTCGAACACCTGCTGTGGCGATCCTTGCTCTTCGATCAGGCCTTGGTGAAGGAACACCACTTCACTGGAAACCTGACGGGCAAAGCCCATTTCATGGGTGACCAGCAGCATGGTACGGCCTTCTTCGGCCAGGGCGCGGATCACGTTTAGTACTTCCTGAACCATTTCCGGGTCAAGCGCGGAAGTCGGCTCATCGAACAGGATGACCTTGGGTTGCATCGCCAGGGTGCGGGCAATGGCGGCGCGTTGCTGCTGGCCACCGGACAGTTGCGCGGGGTAGGCGTGGCGTTTGTCGGCGATGCCGACCTTGGCCAGCAAGGCTTCGGCCACTTCAATGGCTTCGGCTTTGCTCTGCCCCAGTACGCGGCGTGGCGCCTCGATGATGTTGTCGAGCACTGTCATGTGCGGCCACAGGTTGAAGTTTTGAAACACAAAACCGATTTCGCTGCGCAGGCGGTTGATCTGCTTGCCATCGGCGGCGACCAGTTCGCCGTTTTTCGCCGGCTTGAGCTTGAGTTCTTCGCCGGCCACCAGAATCTGACCCTGATGCGGGTTTTCCAGCAGGTTGATGCAGCGCAGGAACGTGGACTTGCCGGAACCGGAGGAACCCAGGATCGAGATCACATCGCCGTCGCGGGCGGTCAGCGAGACGCCTTTGAGCACCTCGAGCTGGCCGTAGCGTTTGTGCAAGTTGCGGATTTCAAGCGCGGGCGTGGCCTCGGCCATGTGCGGTCCTCATTGTGTTCTGTTGTGCTTGTGCTGTCGGCGGCCGTCCTGGCGAGGCGCCAAGCTAGCATAGCGTTTGAATCGCGGCCAACAGCCCCACGGGCGTAGACGAGCAGTGTGTATCCGGTTGTCGCATCAGCGCAGCAGACTGTCGCGCCATCAACAACCGAACATCCGTTTGAAGCCGTGCCTGCGTGGGTATCGCGTAAAAAAAGGCGCGATGGTGCCAGCTTTGGGCGGGTGTTGGAAGCGCAAACCGGCCAAACGTTGCGGATCGGCACTTTTATTGTGCGTGAGCGTTTTTTTTCATGGGTATTGGGTGCGTTGGTTCGTTGAACAAGTGTGTTGCACGGTAACGCTCTGGCGAAATGCCATTAACATCAATGGGTTGCGAGTGCGGGTGGGTCGTTGTGCAGGCCGCGTAAACCGGAGGCCTGTAATATTTTGGCGCAATTATTGCGTGCAGAATAAGGAACGCTCTGTTGGATTCTTTTTACGAAAAGCAATCCCGGGGCAGGGTGTACCCACGCTTTCCTCGTAAAGGTAGTTTCAATGAGCAGTACGCAATCCTCCAATGACCTCGAACAGGGGCTCAAACCGCGGCATGTGACCATGCTGTCGATCGCCGGGGTGATCGGTGCCGGGCTGTTTGTCGGTTCCGGTCACGCCATCGCCGAAGCCGGCCCCGCCGTGCTGCTGGCCTATGCCGCCGCCGGTACGCTGGTGGTGCTGGTGATGCGCATGCTGGCCGAAATGGCCGTCGCCTCTCCCGACACCGGGTCGTTCTCCACGTATGCCGACCGGGCAATCGGCCACTGGGCCGGCTTCACCATCGGCTGGCTGTACTGGTGGTTCTGGGTACTGGTGATTCCGCTGGAGGCCAACGCCGCCGCGACCATCCTCAATGCCTGGTTCCCCGATGTGGCGATCTGGGTGTTCACGCTGGTCATCACCTTGTTGCTGACCGCAACCAACCTGTTCAGCGTGAAGCACTACGGCGAGTTCGAGTTCTGGTTCGCCTTGATCAAGGTCGTGGCGATCATCGGTTTTGTGATCCTCGGCATCCTGGCGATCTTCGGTTTCCTGCCCAACAGCCAGGTCAGCGGTGTTTCGCACCTGTTCGACACCCAGGGTTTCCTGCCTAACGGCATGGGCGCGGTGTTGGCTGCGATGTTGACCACCATGTTCTCGTTCATGGGCACTGAAATCGTGACCATTGCCGCGGCAGAGTCGAAGAACCCGGGCCAGCAGATTTCCAAGGCCACCAACTCGGTGATCTGGCGGATCGGTTTGTTCTACCTGGTGTCGATCTTCATTGTTGTCGCCCTGGTGCCATGGAATGATCCGAGCCTGGCGCAGGTCGGTTCCTACCAGACCGTGCTGGACCGCATGGGTATCCCGAACGCCAAGCTGATCGTTGACCTGGTGGTCCTGATTGCCGTGACCAGCTGCCTGAACTCGGCGCTGTACACCGCTTCGCGCATGCTCTTCTCCCTGGGCAAGCGCGGTGATGCGCCCGCGGCTGCCAAGCGCACCAACCGTGCGGGTACGCCTTACTGGGCGGTGATTATGTCCACTGCCGCAGCTTTCCTGGCGGTGTTCGCCAACTATGTGGCGCCGGCGGCGGTGTTCCAGTTCCTGCTGGCGAGTTCCGGTGCTATCGCATTGCTGGTGTACCTGGTGATCGCGTTCTCGCAACTGCGCATGCGCCACAAGCGCGTGGCGGCAGGTGAAACCATCACCTATCGCATGTGGCTGTTCCCTGGCCTGACGTACGCGGTGATCCTGTTCATCATCGGCGTGCTGACCATCATGCTGTTCCAGGAAGCCCATCGTATGGAGATCCTGGCGACCGGCTTGCTCAGCTTGCTGGTGGTTGCGGCTGGCCTGTTGGTGTCACGTCGTCGCCAACGCGAAAAGCTTGGTGCGCTGGTACTGAATTGATTCGATCCGCGTAACGAAAACGGCCGCTGTCAGGGATGACAAGCGGCCGTTTTTGTTTTCGTGGCGCAGGGGCGTTACTCGGTCTTTTCGTCCGGTTCGTCCAGCGACTCGCGGTAGCTGTCCAGCGCCTGACCGAAGTCGCTGATGAACTGCGGCTCGGTGAGCCAGGCCTGGGCGGTTTCGCGGTCCATGCCGTCGGCCCACATGCGGTAGTCGATCAGCATGTCGGCGGCCAGGTGAGTGGCGGCCATGGCTTCGTTCTCGGCGTTCTCCATGTCCAGCAGTTCTGGATGGTCATTGATGATTCCGCTCAGCTCCGACAGCAGGATCAGCAGCATGTCGTTGCGGCTGGTGGCTTCCGCGTCATGCATCTTGCTGAACATTGCCAGGGTGTACTCGGGGATCGGCTCGGCCAGGTGGCCCGGCTCGTCGTCCAGTGCCAGAGGCTTTCTGCCGACCATGCGGATTTGCTTGGCCTTGGCCTTGGCGCGCTTGGCGCGTTTTTGCTGCTTGTTCGGGGATGCCATGTGATTCAGTTCGCTTTGTGTTGAGTTTGAGCCGCGATGGCGTCGGACGCCGCCACGTAGTCAGCCTGGAAGGCTGGCGATTCGATCCAGGCCAGGGCGCCGGCCTCGTCGGTCTCGGTGGACCATTGGCGATATTCGATCAGGGCCGCGAGGATGAAGTCCATCGAGCCTTCTTCGCCTTCCTGCTCGTACACCAGCTCCAGCAGCGGGTCTTCGAGGAAGGCCGCGCACATCGCCTGTTGGCTGGTTTTCTCGGCGTCGATCATTTTCTTGAACAGTTCGGTCAGGTCCACCGACTCGAAGTCGATGCGATCGTCGTTCGGGTCCAGCTCCACTGGCGCGGCGGCCCGTTGGACGCGGTTGTGCTTGGCCTTGGCTTTGGCGCGGGAGGCGCGTTTGTGCTGCTTGTTGGCGGAGGCCATGGGCGTCGTTCCGTGTGTCGTGAGAGGGCGCAGGTCGATCAGCTGCGTGGCACTCGCCGCCCGGGATGATCGGGGGCCAGTTCGCCGTGTTGCAGCCAGGACAATGCAATGGGCCATAGTGTGGCTTGGTATGGGCTGCGAAAAAAGGCGAAATGTCCGACTTCTTGCTCGCCGATGTCTTCGGGTGCGATTCGCAGGTGGGTGTTGGTACTGCTGGTGAAGTAGCCCAGCAGGCGTTCGATGGCCGGGATTGTACCGTAGGGATCGTCGCTGAGGCTGATGGCCAGGGTTTGCGCGGTCACGGCAGCGAAGGGTAGCTGTCCGGTCCTGGCGTGGATCACGCGGCCGCTGGAGCGCTTCTCGTAGCGGGCGGTGGACAGGCTCCAGTCACGGACCACGCCGGCGGGCGTATCTTCCAGCCAGCCCAGGCGCTTGCCGGGGAAATAACCCCACAGCAGCGTGATCAGTGGCATCAGTACGTGCCACTTGGCAAGCATGCGCCAGCGATGGGCGGGTGCGTAGTCGCGCCAGTAGGCGAATTGCGCGCCGACGGTCACCAGGCGGCGGATCACGTGCCCTGAGTCCGCCAGGCCCGCCCCACAGCCTCCGAAGCTGTGACCGACCACGTCGATGGGTTGGCCGGGGAATTCGCGCTGGGCACGCTTGAGCATGGCTTCAAAGTCCAGGGCGCCCCAATCGCTCCAGCTCGCTTGCAACCCTTTGAGCGAAGCCGGCCGAGACTCGCCGATGCCTCGGTAGTCATAGGTGATGACGTCGAAGCCATTGGCGAACAGGTAGTCGGCAAAGCGCGAGTAGTGGCGGCATCGCACGGAGGTGGCGGCATTGATGATGACGACCGCCCTGGAGGCGTCCGCAGCGGCGTGGCGCCAGGTGAAACCGCCAATGGGGAAGCCGTCGGCGGCGGGTTCCTTGAACGGCTCCTTGAGAGGCGCCGCCGGCATCGGTAACTCGATTTGAGTCGGTGCCCGTGAGGGGGTGTCCTGCACATTCATTGGCTTCGGACCTTTGCGGGTAGCTGCCAACGATAGTCTTCCCATGGGCTGTGAACAATCACCTGCGTCTTTCAGGGCTTTCGGTCGAGTAACCGCTCCTCGAGTGCGATCCGTTCCCGATCCAGCTCCGCCCGCAGTTCTTCCTCGCTGGGTAGCACCAGTTTGTACTTGCTGGCGAACAGTTGTTCGTTGCCTTGTAGCACCGAATAACGCACGACTGATTCATCTTTCCGTGCGCAGAGAATAATGCCGACGGTAGGCCCGTCCTCCGCTCCACGCTTGAGGTCGTCGTACATGCGCACGTACATGTCCATCTGCCCTACATCCTGGTGGGTCAACTCACCTCGCTTCAGGTCGAAGATGACAAAGCACTTGAGCAGGTAGTTGTAGAACACCAGATCGATGTAGAAGTCTTTGCTCTCGGTACTGATGCGTTGTTGGCGGGCGATGAAGGCGAAACCCTTGCCCAGTTCGAGCAGGAAGCCTTGAAGCTGATTGATCAGGGCTTGCTCAAGATCTGTTTCCAGAACCGAGCCGGCATTGGGCAGGCCAAGAAACTCCAGTACCACAGGGTCGCGGATGAAGTTCCGCGGGGTGGTCATCAACTGTTGGGTTTGGGTGGCAGCCTCTTGTTCCACGGCAGAGCGGTCGCGGCTTGCCAGCAGGCGTTCGTAGTAGAGCGTGTTGATCTGGCGCTCCAGGGCGCGGGTTGACCAGTTCTGGGTGGCCGATTCGTTCATGTACCAGTGGCGGGCGTGGTCGTTTTCGATGCGCAACAATGCCCGGTAGTGAGTCCAACTCAATTCGTGACGCAGTGCGTCACACTTTGGGAATGCCTGGTAGAACAGGCGCATGTAGCGAAGGTTCGAGCTATCAAAGCCTTTCCCGAACTCCGCCGTCAGCACTTTCGCCAGCGTCGCTAACAGTTGTTTGCCATATACCGCCCTCCGGGCGCCTTCCTGCTCGAACTCCACGATATGTCGCCCGATCTGCCAGCAGGTTTGCACTTGTGCGGTATCGACCGCGCGCAGCACCTTCTGACGGGCCTGGCGGATCAGTTCGCCAAGATGGCCCAGCAGCGAGGCGAGCTGTGGGTCTTGAGAGTCGGATTTGATTTCGCTCATGAGTACTTCCGCGGCTGAAAGAGCAGGCAGGGGAGGGTCTCAGGAATTGGGTGGTCGATGATGCCGGGCGCGGCTGGTCAGTCGGCAGGAAGTGGCTATCGGATTGGCGGGACCGGGCTGACGGCGCCTTGTGCCGAGGCAATATCACCTGTAGTCCATTTCGTGGTGAGTCCAAGTACGAATTGATCTAAAACGCGACGCTGCGACAGGAAATCTAAGAAAAGTAACGATTGGGTTCTGCAGAGCCCGGGAGTTGTCATCATGAAGTACGCTCATTCATTCATGTTGCCCCTCGTTGCTGTCGGCTTGCTGTTGTTTCCCGTCGTGGTGCAGGCCACCAGTCTTGAACCGATAGACAGCGCTGGCGTGCAAATCCAGCCACAACAGCAAAACGGGATTACCTACCTGTCGGGCGGTATCGGCCTGGACGAGTCCAAAAGCATTCAGCAAACGCAGGGCTATAACCTGCACATGACATTCGCCGTCGGTGCGCAGAATGAATACACGGCTGACGTCGATGTGCTTATTCAAAAAGCCCCAGGGCAGACCGTACTGACTCTGAACGAGGCAGGTCCCCTGGTTTACGTGAAACTGCCTGCGGGCAAGTACTCGGTCATCGCCTCGCGTAATGGCCAGGAACGGCGAGATGTTGCGGACATTGGCACGGGTGGTGCTGCACGCAATCTGGTCTTCCACTGGGATGACGCTCAGTAGCGATTGAGGGTCATCGAGGATCGGGTGCGCGCGCGCGGAGGTGAGGTTGATTAAATCGCGGGCATAAAAAAACCCTGAATCTTGCGATTCAGGGTTTTCGGTATTTGGTGCCCAGAGACGGAATCGAACCGCCGACACGGGGATTTTCAATCCCCTGCTCTACCGACTGAGCTATCTGGGCAACGGGGCGCATTAAACTGGTTTTTCAGGGGGTCGTCAAGCAAGTTTTCAAAAAAAATTTAATTATTACCGTCGCTTACGATCCAACCCCCGCTTTTACGGGATTATTGCGCAGGTGGAACGTAGCCTTCGGCCTTGGCGTAATCCTCGCCGCAGAAGAACTTGTCCATTTCGCCCTGAAGATATTTACGGTCTTCGGCGTTCATCATGTTCAGGCGTTTTTCGTTGATCAGCAGGGTCTGGTGTTTTTGCCAGTCGGCCCAGGCCTTGGCCGAGACGTGGTCAAAAATGTCCTGACCCTTGGCGCCCGGGAATGGAGCGCGCTCCAGGGCGGGCAATTCTTCTTTGTACTTGCGGCACATGATGGTGCGGGTCATGACGACTCTCCTGCGTTCAATACGTCGGCCGCGCGCTTGAGCAGTTTTTTCACCGGGGCGGCAAGGCCCAGGCGCGGCGGGGTGGCGAGGTTATACCAGAGCCAGTCGGCCTCGGCCACGTGATGGCCGGTCTCCTGGACCTGGACCAGCCAGGGTTCGATGGCCAGCTGGAAATGGCTGAAGGTGTGGACCAGGCTGGGCAGTTCGGTGTGCTGGCCCAGTTCCAGCGAGTGTTGCAGGGCCAGATGTTCCAGGTCGTCGAGGTCATCGAGCTCCGGCAGGCTCCACAAGCCGCCCCACAAGCCCGTGGAAGGGCGACGGTAAAGCAGGATGGCGCCGTCGCGGTTGGCCAGCAGCGGCATCAGCGTGCGCTTCTGTGGCACGCTCTTGCGCGGTTTGGGGATCGGGTAGCGTGTCTCCAGGCCGAGCATGTGCGCCTCGCAGCCCTTTTCCAGCGGGCACAGCATGCAACTTGGCTTGCTGCGGGTGCAGAGGGTAGCGCCCATGTCCATCATCGCCTGGGTGTAGGCGTTGACGCGGGTCTGGGGGGTAAAGCGCTCTGCGGTGGCCCACAGCTGTTTGGCGACCTTGGGTTCGCCCGGGTAGCCCTCTTGCGCGGTAAAGCGTGCCAGCACCCGCTTGACGTTGCCGTCGAGGATTGGTGCGCGCAGGCCCATGCTCAGGCTGGCGATGGCGCCGGCAGTGGACAGGCCGATGCCGGGCAGGTCGGTGAGTTTCTCCACGTCGCGTGGAAACTCGCCAGCGTACTCGGCCACCACGATTTTCGCGGTCTTTTGCAGGTTGCGGGCGCGGGTGTAGTAACCCAGCCCGGTCCACAGGTGCAGCACTTCGTCTTCCGGTGCGGTCGCCAGGGCTTCGACCGTGGGCAGCGAGGCCATGAAGCGGTCGAAGTAGTTCAGCACCGTGCTGACCTGGGTCTGTTGCAACATGATTTCCGAAACCCACACCCGATACGGGGTGATGCCCTGTTGCCAGGGCAAGTCGTGGCGTCCGTGGCGGTCGTACCAATCCAGTACCGCGGTTGAAAACTGCTCGGCTCTCATCGCTTGAACAGCCCCTTGAGTGCGTCTTTCAGTTCCGGGCTGACTTTGTCGCCAAGCTTCTCATCGATTTTGTCACTGAGCTTGTTGCCGGCCAGTTTGCTGGCGACCTGGCCGAGGCGCTCGTTGTCCAGGCGGCAAGCCTTGGCCCCGAGTTCCAGCGGGCCACGGCAGCGTAGCGGCCATTCGATGCCGGCGAATTTTTCGCTGACCTGGCAGGCCGGGTCCGGCATGTCGCTCTTGTCGCCTTCGACGATGATGCCCACGCGATAATCCATGCCCAGCACGCGCAGGTCGATGTCGCCGTTACCGTTGACGGTCATGCCCGGGATGCGCACTTTCAGGTCCGGGTTGCTGGCCACGCCATTGCGCAGGGTCAGGTTGCCCTTGAGCTCCTGGAAGGGAGTGTCCTTGCCTCGCGGTTCGCCGCTGAGGGTTTTGCGGTTCAGCGTGGCGATGCCTTTGCACAACTGCTGTTCAAGGTTGGCGTTGAGTAGTACGCCGTCGTTGATCACAAAGCCGGCCGTGCCGTTGAGGCTGTCGATAAGGGCTTTCTGGCTGTTGCCGTTCGCGGTCAGGTTGCTGTTGAGTGTGACCAGGCCTTTGACCGGCGGGTTCTTGCCCTGGCTTTCGAGGATTTTTTCCGCGGGTACCCGACTGATTGCCATTTGCATGCTCAGCGCGGGCACAGCTTGACGTACGTCGAGGGTGCCCTTGGCGTTGAATGTGCCGTTGTACAGCTCGCCGCTCAGGTTCTGCAGGGTCAGCAGGCCACCCTGGCCGCTGGCTTTCAGTGCGGCATTCTGGATCGGCAGCTTGTCGAGGGTCAGTTGGCCAAAGGTCAGGTCGGCGTCCAGGTCCAGCTTGCTCAGGCGTTCCGCCGGAATCAGCTTGTCGTTGCTCCAGGCACCTTTGGTGGGGGCATTGGGCAGTGACGTGTTGCCCGCGCCGGCCATGGCGTCAGCTTCGGTGCTGCTGACTTCCGACTTGCGTGCCACGGCCGCACTGTTGGCTTCGGCGGATTTTGGCGGCAGGTAGCGATCGGCATTGAAGGTATCGCCCTTGAGCTGCACGCGCAGCGCTTGCCTGGCGAAATCCTCTACGGCAATGCGGCCGCTGAAAGTGCTGTCATCGAGTTTCAGGTTGATGTTGTCCAGCGACACGCTGGTCGGCGTGCCCGCCAGGCGGCTGACCAGTTCGACTTTGCTCAGGCTGCCTTCGGCCATGGCCGGGAGTTTTTGCCCGATGCTGTCGATGAATTTTGCCAGGTCGAACTGGGCAATCGACAGGCCGCCGCTGATTTGCGGTGTCTTGTCCAGGTCGTTGACCTTCAGCTCACCCAAGGCGCGCAGTTGGTTGGCGGACAGCTTGATGCCGGTCCATTCGGCGACGTTGGCCGCTTTATCCAGGAGTAATTGGCCTTGTGCGCCAAAGGTCACGGTCTTGCCTTGCAGAGGCTCGCCAGTGAGTTCGCCCGTCAGCTTCATGTCTTCGAATTTGTAGCGCTGCAGGGCGCGTTCGAAGCGCAGTTCGCCGTTGAGTTCGGTACGGACCCGCAGAACCGGCTGGTTGCTGGCCAGAAAGGCAGTCAGCTTGACCTTGATGTTGGTCGCATCGTGCACTGGGCCGGTGCTCAACTGGATGCTTTCGGCGCTGAACTGCTTGCCGGTGCGCTCATCGGAGTATTCGACCCGGGCGTTGTTCACGGTCAGGCTGTCGATGTCGAGGCGCATCGGTTGGGCGGGTTTTTCCACGGCGGCCGGGGTTTGGCTGACCGGCTCGCTGCTGGCCGCCGGCACGTCGGATTTGCCGGCCACAGGCACGGGCTTGCCTATGTCTTCCCAGTTGCCGTGGCCGTCCTTGTCGCGATTGAGGCGCAGGTTCAGGCCTTCGACGCGGACATCGCTCATCTGCACTTCGCGGCGCAGCAGCGGCAGGACCCGCACCGACAGGCCGAGCATTTGCAGGTCGGCGAAGGGAGCTGCGGGGTTGGCCAGGGTGGCAACGCTGGCTTCGTGCAATTCAAGGCCGAGCCAGGGGAACAGGCTCCAGCCGATATCGCCATTGAGCGTCAGCTCGATGTGGGCCTTGTCGCGGGCAATCTGGCGTATCTCTTCTTTGTAGTCGTTGGGATCGAAGAAGTGGGTCAGGGCAAAGCCCAGGGCCACAATGATCAGCAACAGCCCGAGAAGTACCAGACCCAGGATTTTGCCGAACGCTTTCATGGGCGAGTCCTTGTAGAGAGTCAAATTCGAAATTTAGCCGGGGAGTATAGCGCCCGGAAACTGACGACTGGTCAGCGATCGCGTTTAGATCGGGTCCAGCGGCAGCTTGAGTTTGGCGGCCAGCGCCTGGGCTTCAAGGTGCCCGGCAGGGGCCAGCAAGTGCAGCTCTGCCCCGGCCCGTTCAGCCATTGCTTGGGCTTCGCACACCAATCGTTCAGCCACACCACGGCGGCGGGTGACTTTTCGCACGCACAATTGAGACAGTTGCCAGGTGTTCGAGTGCCGTTCCAGGCGTGCCGCACCGAGCAACCGGTCATTGAAGCGGCCGGCGATCAGGGCGCCATCAAGCAGGCTGTCCTCGATCAGTTGCGCGGCACCGTCGAACGGTGCGAACAGCCAATGCGGTGCATCCTGGTAAATCTTCTGTAGATCCTGCTGATCCTGATAGCTGGGGTCGCGCAATGATTCAACGACAATGGGCATGAGGGTTTCCTTTGAAAGAGCGCACCGGGTCGTGCGGCCGGCGGGTGGCAGGGTGCTTGCCGTGCAATCGGGACAGATGGCCCATAAGGGCGGTATCAGTCTGGCTTTTCTGTTGCGGGCAAATGGTAACCTCTGCCCGTTCGTCCGTCCCTCTGCGACCCATTGTCGCCCCCAGTGGGGCTTCACTCAACAAAACGGCCATGCCTGCGTGCAACGAGGTCGTGACTGAAAGGTCGCCTGACTCTGTGGGAGAGATCCCAGCGCTTGTACTGACATGTATATCCCCGCAGGCATTGGGTTCAGCCCGTCAGGGATATCACCTCGCGTGTTTCTGTTTGCCGCTCGCGTGCCTATAATGGCTGCCTTTTTCGCCCAATGATTTTGCGGAGCTGGTGATGGCCGAACGTAAGGCGTCTGTCGAGCGCGACACTCTGGAAACCCAGATCAAAGCCTCGATCAACCTGGATGGCACCGGAAAGGCCCGATTTAATATCGGTGTTCCCTTCCTTGAGCACATGCTGGACCAGATCGCCCGTCACGGGTTGATCGACCTGGATATCGAGAGCAAGGGCGACCTGCATATCGACGACCACCATACGGTGGAAGATGTCGGTATCACCCTGGGTCAGGCCTTCACCAAAGCCATTGGCGACAAAAAAGGCATCCGTCGCTACGGTCATGCCTACGTGCCGCTCGATGAAGCGCTGTCGCGCGTGGTGATCGACTTCTCCGGCCGTCCAGGCCTGCAGATGCATGTTCCCTATACCCGCGCGACAGTCGGCGGCTTCGACGTCGATTTGTTCCAGGAATTCTTCCAGGGCTTCGTCAACCACGCCAACGTGACCTTGCACATCGACAATCTGCGTGGGCACAACACCCACCACCAGATCGAAACCGTGTTCAAGGCCTTTGGCCGTGCATTGCGCATGGCCGTTGAGCTGGATGACCGCATGGCCGGGCAAATGCCGTCGACCAAGGGCGTTCTGTAATGCAGACGGTCGCGGTTATCGATTACGGCATGGGCAACCTGCACTCGGTGGCCAAGGCCCTCGAGCATGTAGGGGCCGGCAAGGTGCTGATCACCAGCGATGCCAATGTGATTCGCGAAGCCGACCGGGTGGTTTTCCCCGGTGTCGGCGCGATTCGCGATTGCATGGCGGAGATCCGTCGCCTGGGCTTCGACTCGCTGGTGCGTGAAGTCAGCCAGGACCGTCCGTTCCTCGGCATCTGCGTGGGCATGCAAGCCTTGCTTGAGCACAGTGAAGAGAACGACGGCGTCGACTGCATCGGTCTGTTCCCGGGCCAGGTGAAGTTCTTCGGCAAAGGCCTGATCGAGGACGGCGAACACCTCAAAGTCCCTCACATGGGCTGGAACGAAGTGAAGCAGACGGTGGATCACCCGCTGTGGCACAACATTTCGGACCTGGCGCGCTTCTACTTTGTGCACAGCTACTACATCGCCGCCGGTAATCCGCGCCAGGTGGTGGGTGGCGGTCACTACGGTGTCGACTTCGCTGCCGCGCTGGCCGAAGGCTCGCGTTTTGCCGTGCAGTTCCACCCGGAGAAGAGCCATACCCATGGCCTGCAACTGCTGCAGAACTTCGCGGCGTGGGACGGACGCTGGTAAATGGCAGTCAAGAAGAAGCCGCCGATCCTGACACTCACCCCCGAGCAGGAGAGCGAGGCCAATCGCAAGATCAAGCGTTTCATGGAAGATCGCTTTGAGCTCGACCTGGGCTCCTTCGAGGCGGCCGAGATTCTTGAGTTGTTTACCCGCGAAATTGCTCCGCACTATTACAACAGGGCGATTTTCGATGTGCAGGCACACCTCAAAGAGAGGTTTGAAAGCATCGAAAGCGACCTGTGGGCGCTCGAGAAAAACTGATTTCCGAGCCAAGCTGAACATTCAATTTTGAAGGTTTGCCAGATGCTGATTATTCCCGCTATCGATCTCAAAGACGGTGCCTGTGTTCGTCTGCGCCAGGGCCGCATGGAAGATTCCACGGTGTTCTCCGATGACCCGGTGAGCATGGCTGCCAAGTGGGTGGAGGGCGGTTGCCGTCGTCTGCATCTGGTCGACCTGAACGGCGCCTTTGAAGGTCAGCCAGTCAACGGCGAAGTCGTCACCGCCATTGCCAAGCGCTACCCGAACCTGCCGATCCAGATCGGCGGCGGCATTCGCTCGCTGGAAACCATCGAGCACTACGTCAAGGCCGGCGTGAGCTACGTGATCATTGGCACCAAGGCGGTCAAAGATCCGGCCTTTGTCGCCGAAGCCTGCCGTGCGTTCCCGGGCAAGGTAATCGTCGGCCTGGATGCCAAGGACGGCTTCGTCGCCACCGATGGCTGGGCTGAAATCAGTACCGTGCAGGTGATCGACCTGGCCAAGCAGTTCGAAGCCGACGGCGTGTCCGCGATCGTTTACACCGACATCGCCAAAGACGGCATGATGCAAGGCTGCAACGTGTCGTACACGGCAGCACTGGCCGCGGCGACACGGATTCCAGTGATTGCGTCCGGCGGTATCCACAACCTGGGTGACATCAAGTCGCTGCTCGACGCCAAGGCGCCGGGGATCATCGGCGCTATCACGGGCCGGGCGATTTATGAAGGCACCCTCGATGTCGCCGAAGCGCAAGCTTTCTGCGATTCGTACAAAGGCTGAGGACTCACCATGGCGCTGGCCAAACGCATCATCCCTTGCCTGGACGTGGACAACGGCCGGGTCGTCAAAGGCGTGAAGTTCGAAAACATCCGTGACGCCGGCGACCCGGTGGAAATTGCCCGTCGCTACGACGAGCAAGGTGCCGACGAAATTACTTTTCTCGACATCACCGCCAGCGTCGATGGCCGCGACACCACGTTGCATACCGTTGAGCGCATGGCCAGCCAGGTGTTCATCCCGTTGACCGTGGGCGGTGGCGTGCGCACGGTGCAAGACATCCGCAACCTGCTCAATGCCGGCGCGGACAAGGTCTCGATCAACACCGCCGCCGTGTTCAACCCTGAGTTCGTCGGTGAGGCCGCGCAGCATTTCGGCTCGCAGTGCATCGTCGTTGCCATCGACGCCAAGAAGGTTTCACTGCCGGGCGAAACCCCGCGCTGGGAGATCTTCACCCATGGTGGTCGCAAACCTACCGGGCTGGATGCGGTGGAGTGGGCGAAGAAAATGGAAGGGCTGGGTGCCGGCGAAATCCTGCTGACCAGCATGGATCAGGACGGCATGAAAAACGGCTTCGACCTGGGCGTGACCCGCGCCATCAGTGATGCCCTGGGCATCCCGGTGATCGCCTCCGGCGGCGTCGGCAACCTGCAACACCTGGCCGACGGGATCATCGAAGGCCATGCCAGCGCGGTATTGGCAGCGAGTATTTTCCACTTCGGCGAATACACTGTCCCGGAAGCCAAGGCTTATATGGCGGCACGCGGCATCGTCGTTCGGTAAAGGCCGGTGGACAGCATGGCGGGCTCAAGGCAAGCTTGGGCACGCCATGGATTCCGGTAGCCCGACATGCTCAGACGCTTGCTCTTCGTTCTCGCCAGTGCTTCGTTACTGCTTGCCACTGCTGTACAGGCGGCAGAAAAAACCAACCCCGACCTGGTGTTGCTGACGGAAAACTTCCCGCCTTACAACATGGCGAAAAACGGCAAGAACTTCGCTCAGGACGAGAATATCAATGGCATCGCCGTGGATATCGTCCGCGAGATCTGCAAGCGCGCCAACGTCACCTACAGTCTGACACTGCGTTTCCCCTGGGAGCGCATCTACAAGCTCGCCCTCGAGAAACCTGGCTATGGCGTGTTCGTCATGGCGCGTCTGCCGGACCGCGAGAAACTCTTCAAATGGGTTGGCCCGCTGGGGCCGGACGACTGGATCATGCTGGCCAAGGCTGACAGCAAGATCGTTCTGGAGTCTTTGGAGCAGGCGCGCAAATACAAGATAGGCGCCTACAAGGGCGATGCGATTGCCGAAACCCTGTCCAAGCAAGGCATGGCACCGATCGTGGTGCTGCGCGATCAGGACAATGCGAAGAAGCTGGTCAACGGCCAGATCGATCTGTGGGCCACTGGCGACCCCGCCGGGCGCTACCTGGCGCGTCAGGAAGGCGTGACCGGCCTCAAGACCGTGCTGCGGTTCAACAGTGCCGAGCTGTACCTGGCGCTGAACAAGGACGTGCCAGACGAGGTGGTCGCCAGGCTTCAGGCTGCGCTGGATGAGCTGCGCAAGGAAGGTGGGGTGGACGACATCATGGCGCGCTATCTGTAGCAATTGCCTCGACACTCCCCAGTGTCGCGCTCAGGTATGCGCCCTGCATGAATACGTTGTTCAATGTTGCCCTGGTCAGGTTCTGTTGCCGGTTTTCAACACCGATGATGCAGAGCGACCAGGCACCGATTGCTGGACCGATTTCAGTATTGATATAGGCGTCTGTAGTGTCGATTGCGGCGCTGTAATTATCGGGGATCTTGCAATCTCTGGCGTTCCGGACCGCTTTGTAGCGATAGAAGGGCGTCTCGAGTGAGAACCCGAATTCCCAGGTAGGCAGCACGATCTGTCCATCCTCACGTTGCGATCTATGAACGTATGACTGGAAATTCCAGGGCGCCGTTACGATCAGGTCGACCGGCTCCAGCGAACAGTCCGGCCCATTGCTGGTGAAGACGCCATCAATAAAACAGCTGTGCAGGAAGTTGGCAGAGTAGCTGTAGTTGAATCGGGCGGCCTCGCAGGAAGTTGAGTTCTCGCAGCCCGGTGACGATGGAGCCATGCGGGAAGTGATGACCTTGCTGACGATGCCGGTGATTTCGTTGGTGCTACGGTTCAGCATCGGGCTGCCGGAACTGCCGGCGCGAAGGTCGCAACGATTTCTCATGGCCAAAGGGAAAACCCCGGGGTAATCGATGAAGGTTCCAGCAGTTTGTTCAGTGCAAGCACTCAATCGAAGCCCCTGTTCGGCAAAGCCGACAGGTGCGCCGACATTGAGCTCATCATGGCTTTCGTAGGATTGATGGGATGCCAGCTTGAGCGGGTTGACCCCGGCCTGTATCAGCGACGCCAATGTCGCGTCGACCTCGAGTACTGCAAGATCTGTCCCGACCAGACTGCTCCATCGGGCGGTCCGGATGGCGTATCGGCGCTTACGCTGTGGCGTGTCATGAAAGTAGTGGAAGGTGACGCTGGCTTTCAAAGGCAGATGGGTCCGCGCCGAACCGTACTGAAAGAGCACGCAATGACCGCTGGTGAGCAGGTAAGCAGGGCCGGTGGCTCGGCCTTGCCTGTTTCGCGTATCCAGTAGAACGGCGCTGCAGGTCTCGCCCGATTGGAGACTGAGTCGTCCCACACCGCTCCAGATTTCATAAAAATGCTCACTGTTTTGCAGGGCTCTTGACGGTGAATCGTTGACGGCGCCTTCGCCCAGGTCGCGGGCCTGCACTGCGGAAATAGCCAGCAGGCCAATCAGGCCTGCGAAGCAAAGGAAGCTGAGGTATTTCATGTCCATTCCTTGGTGATGAAATTCAGGGTGAGCACTATCGTGGCACTCGGCGGTGTACCGGCAGGTATAAATAGTTATCGCGAAATGGAGTGGGCTGCGAGGAATTACCGGGCGTTCGGGAGGCGGTACTGGCCATCCTTGCCGTGCGCTGCCGTTGCACGATTGCCGCGCACGCTGATCATCTGCCTGATATCAATCCAGTCAATGCCCTGAGCCTTGAGCTTGGGCAATTCACGTTCAAGCACCGCCAATGTCTGCGGATACGGATGCCCGATCATCACTGCAGAACCTTGCTTGCGCGCCAGGCTGATAGCGGTCTGTAGCTGGGTAAAAATCGCGGCTTCAGTGGGTTCGTCATCCAGGAACACATCCCGCGACACGCTGGCCAACCCGATCTTCTGTGCCTCGGCAGCCGCCACGGTTTGCGCGCTGGTACGGCTGTCCACAAAGAATTTGTGCCGCTGCTGCAACTCGGCCATCAACCAGGTCATGGCCGGTCGCTGGGCGGTCATGCGGCTGCCCATGTGGTTGTTGATGCCGGCGGTGTAAGGCACGGCCTTGAACGCCGCGTTCAGGCGATTCTCAAGTTCTTCCACGGACAGCTCGGGGTGCCAGGCGAACGGGCCGGTGGCCGGGTCCATGGGCATGTGCAGGATGACGATTTTACCGGCGCGGTGGGCTTCCCGGGCAAATTCGGCGGCGTGGGGTGTGTCGGGCATGATGGCGGTGGTCACCGGGCCGGGTAGCGCCAGCACGCGACGATCACGGGGCAGGTTCTGCCCCAGGTCATCGATGATCAGGCTCAGGTAAGCCTTGTGCGGTGTCGAGCCGGGCAGGGCGGGCGCTGCATGAACAGCGCTCGCCAGGCAGCACAACAGCCCCAGCCATAACCGCCAGCGCATCTTAGCGACTGCGGGTGATGCTCAGGCCTTTGAGCAGGCTCAGCGCCTGGGCCAGTTGGTAGTCGTCATCCTGCGGCATCGGCTTGGCCTTGGCGCCCGTACGGCTTGGCTTGTCGGCGCCGCCGTTGCCATTGCCCAGGTGACCTTGCAGGTCGGCTTCCTTGAAGTACTCGCCGTCTTGCTCGCTGGTGATCTTGGCTTTGCGTACTTCGATGTCCGGGACAATGCCCTGGGCCTGGATCGAGCGCCCGTTCGGGGTGAAGTACAGCGCGGTGGTGATCTTCAGTGCACGGTCATTGTTCAGTGGCAGTACGGTTTGCACCGAGCCTTTACCAAAGCTGGTGGTGCCCATCACGACCGCGCGTTTTTGATCCTGCAGGGCACCGGCGACAATTTCCGAGGCCGAGGCGCTGCCGCCGTTGATCAGCACGACCAACGGTACGGCTTCGCTTTCATCCTTGCCCGTGGCCGAGAAGCGCAGTTCGGAGTTGGCGATACGACCCTTGGTGTAGACGATCAGGCCTTTGGTGATGAAGTGGTCGACCACCTCCACCGCCGATTGCAGCACGCCGCCCGGGTTGTTACGCAGGTCGAGCACAATGCCTTTGAGCTTCTTGCCGTTTTCCTTGCGTAGCTTGGCCAGGGCCTGAGAGACCTCTTCGCCGGTCTTGACCTGGAACTGGGTGATGCGGATGTAGCCGTAGCCCGACTCCAGCAACTGGGCCTTCACGCTTTTGACCTGGATGGTCGCGCGGGTCAGGGTGACGTCAAACGGCGTGCCGCCGTCGCGCACCAGGGTCAGGGTGATCTTCTCGCCGATCTTGCCGCGCATCTTGTCCACGGCTTCGGTCATGCTCTGGCCGCGAGTGGGCTGGCCGTTGATCTTGACGATGAAGTCGCCGGCCTGGATGCCGGCCTTGGAAGCCGGGGTGTCGTCGATGGGCGATACGACCTTGATGAAGCCGTCTTCAGCGCCGATTTCGATGCCCAGGCCGCCGAACTCGCCACTGGTGCTTTCCTGCAGGTCGGCGAAGTCTTCCGGCCCCAGGTAAGCCGAGTGCGGGTCGAGGTTGCCGAGCATGCCCTTGATGGCGTTCTCCAGCAGCGTCTTGTCGTCGACCGGTTCGACATAGGCCGCCTTGATCCGGTCCATTACCTCGGCGAAGGTACGCAGTTCGTCCAGCGGCAATGGCGCCTTGGTCGTCGCGGCCGAGGCCGACGAGGCAGGTTCAGCGGCAAACGCCAGAGGCGCACCGATCACCAGGGCGATCGTCAGGGCCAGCGAGGTAAGGCGGGACAGATGCAGCATGTCGAACGAACTCCTGAATGAGAGGGTGCGCTTATCCTTGCGCACGGCACCACTGCGCTGGATCACTCGGGTGACCCTGCTGGCGAATGGCAAAATACAGCGCGGGCGTATCCTGGCCGCCACTGTTACCGACAGTGGAGATGGACTCGCCAGCCTTGACCACATCGCCCGCCGATTTCAGCAGGGTCTGATTGTGGCCGTACAAACTCAAATAACCGTTGCCGTGGTCGAGAATGACCAACAGGCCCGCGCCACGCAACCAGTCGGCAAACACCACGCGACCACCGTGGACAGCATGGACCTGGCTGCCGGCCGAAGCGCTGATCATCACGCCATCCCACTTGGCCCGGGCATCGTCGCCGCGACTTTCGCCGAAACGTGCCAGCAATCGACCATCAACTGGCCAGGGAAGTTTTCCCCGGGTTGACCCAAAAGGACCACCAAAGGTTTCACCAGAGCTTGAAACCAGTGCGCCGGGCGTCGAGCGGGCGGGTTTGCGTGGGGCATCAGTGGCGTCCGCCTGAGCCTCACGTAAACGCTTTTTTTCAGCTTCCTGCTGGGCGATCAGCGCTTTTTGCCGCGATTCTTCCGCCTCCCGGGCCTGGCGCGCCAGGGTTTCCTCGATGGTTTTGAGTACTTTGGACAGGTCGGCCTGGTCCTGCTCGCGGGCTTGCAGCTTCTGGTCGCGGGCTTTCACGTCGCTGTTGAGCTTGGCCAGGACTTGCTGGCGCTCCTTGCGGACTTTCTCGAGATCGTCGCGCTGGCTGTCGAGGCTGCTTTTCTGTACCAGCAACTGGGCTTGTTGCAGGGCAATATCCTGCTCGACGTTGGCCAGTTGGCGCAGGGTTTCGTTGAAGTTCTTCAGCTGTTCCAGGCGGGCCTGGCTCAGGTAGTCGTAATAGGTGAGGGTGCGCGCGAATTTCTCGGGGTTCTGCTGGTTGAGTAGCAGCTTGAGATACTCCTGGCGGCCGTTCTGGTAGGCCGCGCGAGCCTGGGTGGCAATCAGTTGTTGCTGTTCAGTGCGCGCGCTCTGGAGTTTTTTTTTCTCGGTATCGAGTCGCTGCAGCTCGGATTCGCTCTTTTTCATCTCTTTTTGCAGGGCATCGACCTGCTTCTCGAGCTTGCCCATCTCGGTCTCGGTGCCCTTGAGGTCTTTCTGCACGCCGGACTTTTCTTCCTGCAGCTTGCCCAGCAGTTTTTTCAGCTCGGCAATGTCCTGACGCGTAGCGTCCAACTGTTGTTGGGTTTGCGCGCGCTCGTCAGCAAAAGCCGGTTGGAGCAGGCAGGTCAGGGCGAGGGCAATCAGGACGCGTAGCATAGAGGCGGGCGACACCGGGGGAAAAAAGACAGCCTAGTATGCCCGCCATGAACCGCAAAAAAAACGCCTCAAGGCCAACTGCTTTGAGGCGTTCGTCATAAAAAGCGGATTATGGCCCTTTATTGAAGCGTTTTGAGCGTTAAACCAGGATCGAGGTGCCGGTCATCTCGGCAGGCTTTTCCAATCCCAGCAGCTTGAGCATGGTCGGAGCCACGTCGGCCAGTACGCCGCCTTCGCGGACCTTGAGGTCGCGCTTGCCGAAATAGATGAACGGCACAGGCTCGGTGGTGTGGGCCGTGTGGGCCTGGCCGGTGGACTCGTCGGACATCTGCTCGACGTTGCCATGGTCGGCCGTGATCAGCGCTTCGCCGCCGACTTTTTCCAGTGCTTCGACAATGCGACCCACGCACAGGTCCAGGCATTCAACGGCTTTGACCGCAGCCTCGAACACGCCGCTGTGGCCGACCATGTCGCCGTTGGCGTAGTTGACCACGATCACGTCGTAACGCTGGTGTTCGATGGCATCGACGATCTTGTCGGTGACTTCAGGTGCACTCATCTCAGGCTGCAGGTCATAGGTCGCGACTTGCGGCGAAGGGATCAGGATGCGCTCTTCGCCCGGGAACGGTTCTTCACGACCGCCGGAGAAGAAGAAGGTCACGTGGGCGTATTTCTCGGTTTCGGCAATGCGCAGCTGGGTCTTGCCGTTCTTCGCCAGGTAGTCGCCCAGTACGTTTTCCAGGCTGCCCGGGGCAAAGGCCGACGGTGCCGGGATGCTGGCGGCGTATTGGGTCAGCATGACAAAACCGGCCAGTTTTGGCTGGCGGGCACGTTCGAATTCCTTGAACCCGTCTTCGACGAACACGCGGGTCAGTTCGCGGGCGCGGTCTGCGCGGAAGTTCATGAACACCACGGCGTCGCCGTCTTCGACTTTCACCGGCTCGCCAATAGTGGTGGCCTTGACGAATTCGTCGCTTTCGCCACGCTCGTAGGCGGCTTGCAGGCCTTCCTGGGCGGTGGCGGCGTTGAACTCACCCTTGCCGTCGACGATCAGGTTGTAGGCCTGGGAGACGCGATCCCAGCGGTTGTCGCGGTCCATGGCGAAGTAGCGACCCACCAGGCTGGCGATGCGGCCCTTGCCGAGGGTCCTGAAGGCTTCGTCCAGCAGTTCGATCGACGATTGGGCGCTTTTCGGCGGCGTATCACGGCCATCGAGGAAGGCGTGCAGGTAGATCTTCTCGGCGCCGCGCTTGAAGGCCAGCTCGGCCATGGCAATCAGGTGGTCCTGGTGGCTGTGAACGCCACCATCGGACAGCAGGCCCATGAAGTGCACGGCCTTGCCGGCGGCAACGGCCTTGTCCACGGCTGCGCAGATGGTTGGGTTCTCGAAGAACTCGCCGTCGCGGATGGCTTTGGTCACGCGGGTGAAGTCCTGGTACACCACGCGGCCGGCGCCGAGGTTCATGTGGCCGACTTCCGAGTTGCCCATTTGCCCGTCCGGTAGGCCGACGTCCATGCCCGAGCCCGAGATCAGGCCATTCGGTACAGTGGCGTACAAACGGTCGAGGACCGGCTTCCTGGCCGCGAAGATGGCGTTGGACTCCTGGCTCTCACTGTGACCGAAGCCATCGAGAATCATCAGGACCAAAGGTTTAGGCGTGGTAGGCATAGATTCCACTCGTGGCTGAGTTAAAAAAGGGGCGATGGAAAAGGGAGTGGCAGTTTAAAGCGAAGTTCCGGTGCCGTCACCGCCGGACGGGGTTTGGCCCACCATAGTGGCTGTGTATACTGGCCGACATTTTAACGCCCTGGAACCTCCTTCGATGGTTGATCACCTGATTGCATTTGCCACTACCCACTATCTGCTTGTCGGCATCTTCGCCGTTCTGCTGGCGTTGCTGATCGCCCACGAGATGAAAGGCGGCGGCCGCAGCCTGAGCACTGGCGAACTGACCGGGCTGGTCAACAAAGACACAGGCGTGGTGATCGACATTCGTTCGAGCAAGGATTTCGCCGCCGGGCACATTGTTGGCGCGCTGAACATTCCTCACGACAAACTGGTTGCTCGCGTGGGCGAACTGGAAAAGCACAAGGCCAAGACCATCATCCTGGTCGACGCCATGGGCCAGACCGCCGGTACCCACGCTCGCGAACTGATGAAATCCGGCTTCACCGCCGCCAAGCTGTCCGGTGGGATCTCCAGCTGGAAAGCCGACAACCTGCCGCTGGTGAAGTGATATGTCGAACGTCGTCGTCTATTCCAGCGATTACTGCCCCTACTGCTCGCGAGCCAAGTACCTGCTTGAGAACAAGGGCGTAGCCTTCGAAGAGATCAAGGTCGATGGCAAACCGCAGGTGCGTGCCGATATGGCCAGCAAGGCCGGACGTACGTCCGTGCCGCAGATCTGGATCGGCGGCACTCATGTGGGTGGTTGTGATGATCTGTTTGCCCTGGACCGCGCCGGCAAGCTCGACGCGCTGCTCAAGGCCTGACTGCTCCGTTCAAGAACAAGCAAACCTAAAAGACCCAAGATCAAGAAGGATCTGCGATGACTGACCAACAGAACACTGCTGCCAACGAAGAAGAAACTGCACCGCAATTCTCCCTGCAGCGCATTTACGTTCGTGACCTGTCCTTCGAAGCCCCGAAAAGCCCGGCGATCTTCCGCCAGCAGTGGGAGCCGAGTGTCGGTCTGGACCTCAATACCCGCCAGAAGGCTCTGGAAGAAGACTTCCACGAAGTCGTGCTGACCCTGTCGGTTACCGTGAAAAACGGTGACGAAGTGGCGTTCATCGCTGAAGTCCAGCAGGCCGGTATCTTCCTGATCAAGAACCTCGACCCGGCGTCGATGAGCCACACCCTGGGTGCTTTCTGCCCGAACATCCTGTTCCCTTACGCCCGTGAAACCCTGGACAGCCTGGTTACCCGTGGCTCGTTCCCGGCACTGATGCTGGCTCCGGTGAACTTCGATGCGCTGTACGCGCAAGAACTGCAGCGTATGCAGCAGGACGGCACACAGACCGTTCAATAAGCATTCGATGCCGTAACGAAAAAAGCGCCGTGACAGGCGCTTTTTTCATGGGTCTGCCATTGCTCGTTCCCACGCAGAGCCTGGGAGCGATCCGCCGGGTGTTACTTGAAGCCCAGCTGACGCCAGCCCTCGTACACGGCAACCGCGACGGTGTTGGACAGGTTCAGGCTACGGCAGCCTTCGCGCATGGGCAGGCGCAGGCGCTGGCCGTCTGGCAGGGCGTCCAGTACCTCGGCCGGCAAGCCACGGCTCTCCGGTCCAAACAGGAACGCATCACCCTCGGCGAAGCTGGCGTCATGGAACGGCCGCGAGCCCTTGGTGGTGAAGGCAAACAGGCGTGGGTGGCCGAGACTTTCCAGACAGCTGGCGAGGTCGGCGTGGCGCTGCAGGGTGGCATACTCGTGGTAATCGAGGCCGGCCCGGCGCAGGCGCTTGTCATCCATCTCGAAGCCCAGCGGCTCGATCAAATGCAGGTGGCAGCCACTGTTGGCGCACAGCCTGATAACGTTGCCGGTGTTCGGTGGAATTTCCGGTTGAAAAAGGATGACGTGAAACATGCACGGCTCCGCAGGTAAAGATGGGCAGCATTCTACGCCTGAAGTGGACTCGCGACCGAAGCTATTCCCACGGGTAATGGCCTCGCTGGCGATTGTCGGCCTGATGGTGGGCTTGATGGTTGGTCGCCTGACCAGCCCTGAACCGACCGAACTGCAGCAGGTCGAGGTGACGGGCGATGGCCTGGTGGTGTGGTTCAACAACGAACCCGGGACGCACGGCGAGTTGATCGACGGTAGCGTCGCGCTGCTGTTCGAGGCCGAGGGCAAGGCGCAGAAAGGCCAGCTCAGGCTCAATGGCAAGGACGTGAACTGGCGGGTACGGGTAAGTGACAAGGGGCTGTTGCTGACACTGGTGGCGGCCCGGCCATTGAAGGGCGACTGGGCCGGCAGCGAGGTGGACGATCGCTGGCGATTGGAGATTCATCTCCAGGAGCAATAAAGAGGGAATCCCCGGCCTGCCTGTACCAAGGACCCCAAAGCGGCAGGGGCTCGTCGCGGTCTGCGTGATGAGCCCCGGGTGTAAAGAGGGGAATCCCCGGCCTGCCTGTACCAAGGTCCCCGAAACCGGGTAGTGACTGAGCTATTGCAGGGGGCGTGCCAGGTTTTAACAAGCTGCAATAAAAGAACGGGTGCACAGGCGAAAGCCCCGTCATTACGGGCTCTGGTGATTTTATCGATGGTTTTTCGGTGGTGGCGAAGTCGCAATGAAGCGGGCTGTGCAGTGCGCGATCGCGGTTCACGCTGCATTCAGTCGGTGCACGGGGGCCACAAAAGCATCGCGGGCAAGCCCGCTCCCACAGGCTTGCGCAAACCTGATGTGGGAGCGGGCTTGCCCGCGAATGGATCTAAAGTGCCGACAAGAGATTAAGGCTGTTTAGCCCTCATCCCCCTCGTCATCATCCCCGCCATCGACCTTCATCCCCAGCTCCTTGATCTTGCGAGTCAGGGTGTTGCGACCCCAGCCCAGTAGCACGGCGGCGTCGCGACGGCGGCCTGCGGTGTGCTTGAGGGCGGTTTCGATCATGATCCGTTCGAAGCTGGGTACTGCGCTGTCGAGCAGGTTCGATTGACCGCGTGCCAGTGCCTGGTCGGCCCACTGGCGCAGCGCTTGCTCCCAGTTGGTCACCGGCGCCGAATCCTGCGGCAGGCTCAGCAGTTCTGGCGGCAGGTCGCCGATATGCACTTCGCGACCCGAAGCCATCACCGTGATCCAGCGGCAGGTGTTCTCCAGTTGGCGTACGTTGCCGGGCCATGGCAGGTTCTTCAGGTATTCCTCGGTTTCGCTTTTCAGCAGCTTCGGCTCTACCGCCAGTTCTTGCGCGGCGCGGGACAGGAAGTGCTTGGCCAGGGTCGGGATGTCTTCGCGACGGTCCGACAGGCGTGGAATGTGGATGCGGATCACGTTCAGGCGGTGAAACAAGTCTTCACGGAATTTCCCGGCATGCACCAGGGTTTCCAGGTTCTGGTGAGTCGCCGCGATGATGCGCACATCGACCTTGACCGGCACATGGCCGCCGACCCGGTAAAACTCACCGTCCGCCAGTACCCGCAACAAGCGGGTCTGGGTGTCGGCCGGCATGTCACCGATTTCGTCGAGGAACAGGGTGCCGCCATCGGCCTGTTCAAAGCGCCCGCGCCGCAGGTTGGCGGCACCGGTGAATGCGCCTTTCTCGTGGCCGAACAGCTCGGACTCCATCAGGTCCTTGGGGATCGCTGCCATGTTCAAGGCGATGAACGGTGAGGTCGCCCGTGGGCTGTGGCGGTGCAGGGCGTGGGCCACCAGTTCTTTGCCGGTACCGGATTCGCCATTGATCAGCACGGTAATGTTGGAGTGGCTCAAGCGCCCGATGGCGCGAAACACTTCCTGCATGGCGGGCGCTTCGCCAATGATTTCCGGCGTGCGGGTCAGGGTCGGGGCGACTTCCAGCCCTTGCTGTTCCTGGGCATGCTGATTGGCGCGCTTGACCAGCGATACCGCTTCGTCGACATCGAACGGCTTGGGCAGGTACTCGAATGCGCCGCCCTGATAGGACGCGACAGCGCTGTCCAGGTCGGAGTGGGCGGTCATGATGATCACGGGCAGCCGTGGATGTTGTTCGCGGATCCGGGCCAGCAGGTCCAGGCCACTGGCACCGGGCATGCGGATGTCAGAGATGATCACGTCCGGTTGCTGGCGTGCCAGGCGGCTCATGACGCCGTCGGCGCTGTCAAAGCTTTGCGTGGTCATGCCTTCCTGTTGCAAGGCTTTTTCCAGAACCCAACGGATAGAACGGTCGTCATCGACGATCCACACGGTTTCACTACGGCTCATGTCGATGTGGCTCCTTGTTCCAGTGGCAGAAAGATCGAGAACGTGGTGTGGCCTGGATGGCTGTCACATTCGATCAGGCCCTGGTGCTGGCTGATGATGTTCTGGGTAATGGCCAGGCCCAGCCCGGTACCGTCCGGGCGACCGCTGACCATGGGGAAAAAGATGGTTTCCTGCAGGTCGGCGGCAATGCCCGGGCCGTTGTCGATGATCTCGATCTTGGTCACCAGGCGATGGCGTACGTGGCCGATGGTGAACTGGCGCATGGCGCGCGAGCGCAAGGTGATTCGTCCCAGGCGCAGCTCGTTCTGGCTGCTGATGGCCTGCATCGCGTTGCGCACGATATTCAGTACCGCCTGGATCATTTGTTCGCGGTCGATCAGCACGTCCGGGATGCTCGGGTCATAGTCGCGCACCAATGTGATGCAGCCCTGGCTTTCGGCCTCGACCAGGTTGCACACGCGCTCCAGCACTTCGTGAATGTTGCACATGGCCAGCGACGGCAGCTTGTTTGAGCCGAGCATGCGGTCCACCAGGTTCCGCAGGCGGTCGGCTTCCTCGATGATGACGTTGGTGTAGTCCTTGAGGCTTTCTTCCGGCAGCTCGCGAGCCAGCAGCTGGGCCGCGCCGCGAATCCCGCCCAGTGGGTTCTTGATCTCGTGAGCGAGGCCGCGCACCAGCATTTTGCTCGTCTCCTGTTTGGACAGCTGCGCTTCTTCCTTGGTAATACGCAGCAAGCGGTCGCGTGGGTGTACTTCCAGCAACAGCAGGGTGGTGCCATTGCTCAGGATCGGTGTCACGGCGTAGTCGACGGTCAGGGTCTGGCCGGTCAGGGCGGTGAGCATCGCTTCACGCTTGGTGAACGGGTGCGCCTGCTCGACGGCCTGGCGCAAGGAGTTCAGGGCTTCGGTCGACTCGGTAAACAGCTCGCTGATGAACTGGCCGTGGCTGCGCTGGCCGCTGATGGCCAGGAGCATTTCCGCGGCCGGGTTCATGTACTCAAGGCGCAGATCGGCATTGAGCAGAATGGTCGCGGTGGTCAGGTTGTCGAGTAGCAAGCGGTGCAGTGCGTCGCTGATGGTCATTAGGACCTCTTTTGGAGCAAGGCAATCCGGGGCCGGTCCCGGATTGCGCGCGCGAATAAATCGCTGATGCGAGGAAAATGCAAAAACCAAACCAAGGCTCCGAAAAGAAGCAACAAACCCCTGAAACGGGCGTTTTAAGTTCGGTTGCGTGGCGCTATGCCAGCTTTGCCGGGTATTTTCGAACCAAAATGGGTTGTCATGTGACAAGAGTGCAACCAATCGCACCAATATAGTGCGTAAACCTGGATGACGTCAGAAGAAAGAAGATTTTGGTTTTTTCTTCGAGGCGGTTACGGATCGCCGCCTGTCAGAGCGTCAGGGTTTGCGCGCCCGCTGCAGGCTGAAGGTGATCGCGGGGCTCTGTTGCACCGGGGTGTCTCCCGCCAGTACCTGAACGGCGAGGCTGTGCTCGCCACGGTCGATGTTGACCAGTTGCAGGCGCGGTACGTTGCTCGGTTGACCATAGGGCTGGCCGTCCAGCAACAGGCGCAGTCGATGGGCTTCCTGCAGGCGCGGTTCAATCCGCACATCAACGGTGAAGGTGCCGTTGTTGGCGCGAAGGGCTTCGTGCGTGGGCAGGCCGGTCAGTTCCAGTGTCGAGTACGCGCGGGTGTTCTCGGTGCGCGGGGCTGCTTGCACGGTGGTGGGTGATGTCGGGAGCGAAAGGGTGTTCATGGGCGCAGGTTCAATCACCTGGCTTTCCACGCCATCGGGTGGCCGACTGCTGTAGGCGGTGTTGCCGTGAGCGTCGGTGTACACATGGATCTGTGCAGTGGCGGGCAGGGCGATCAGCAGCAACATCAACAGAGAACCGCGAGACATAAGGTCAACCAATGCGCAGGTGTTGGTTCGCAGCATAAGGCAGGCCGGGTGGCTGGCCCAAGTCGCGAAAGGGTTGCACATGGTTTCCCGGCGTTTCTCGATACAACAGGCGCTCTATCAAGGTGCCTGGATTGAGCCCACAAAAAAGGCCTCCCGAAGGAGGCCTCTTTAGGGGCACGCTGCTTGCGCAGGCGCTACTGGATCAGCAGCTGTAGTACAGCTCGTATTCCAGTGGGTGTACGAAGGTACGAACCTTGATTTCTTCTTCGCTTTTCAGGGCGATGTAAGCGTCGATGAAGTCGTCGCTGAAAACGCCGCCTTTGGTCAGGAACGCACGACCTTTGTCCAGCTCTTCCAGGGCTTCTTTCAGGCTGCCGCAAACTTGTGGGATCTCTTTGGCCTCTTCAGGCGGCAGGTCATACAGGTTTTTGTCAGCAGCGTCGCCAGGGTGGATCTTGTTCTGGATGCCGTCCAGGCCAGCCATCAGCAGTGCAGCGAAGCCCAGGTACGGGTTGGCTGCTGGATCCGGGAAGCGGGCTTCGATACGGCGAGCGCGAGGGCTGGACACGTAAGGAATACGGATCGAAGCGGAACGGTTACGAGCCGAGTAGGCCAGCATGACCGGCGCTTCGAAGCCTGGGACCAGACGCTTGTAGGAGTTGGTCGACGGGTTGGTGAAGCCGTTCAGGGCCTTACCGTGCTTGATGATGCCGCCGATGAAGTACAGGGCGGTGTCGGACAGGCCGGCATAGCCTTCGCCTGCGAAGGTGTTCTTGCCATCTTTGGCGATGGACAGGTGAACGTGCATGCCCGAACCGTTGTCGCCGTACAGAGGCTTAGGCATGAAGGTCGCGGTGCGGCCGTATGCATCAGCAACGTTGTGTACGCAGTACTTCAGGGTCTGGACTTCGTCAGCCTTGGCAACCAGGGTGTTGAACTTCACGCCGATTTCGTTCTGGCCGGCAGTCGCCACTTCGTGGTGGTGAACTTCGATGACCAGGCCCATCTCTTCCATGGCGTTGCACATGGAGGTACGGATTTCGTGGTCGTGGTCGAACGGCGGAACAGGGAAGTAGCCGCCTTTGACGCCTGGACGGTGGCCTTTGTTGCCGCCTTCCACGTCCTGGTCGGACATCCACGAACCTTGCTCGGAGAAGATCTTGAACATCGAGCCGGAGATGTCGGACTTGAACTTCACTTCGTCGAAGATGAAGAATTCTGGCTCTGGACCAACAAATACGGTGTCGCCGATACCGGTCGACTTCAGGTATTCCTCGGCGCGCTTGGCGATCGCACGTGGGTCGCGGTCGTAGCCTTGCATGGTCGAAGGCTCGATCACGTCGCAGACCAGGATCAGGGTCGGCTCTTCGGTGAACGGGTCGAGGACGGCAGTGGTGTCGTCCGGCATCAGAATCATGTCGGAGGCTTCGATGCCTTTCCAGCCGGCGATGGAGGAACCGTCGAACATTTTGCCTTCTTCGAAGAAAGCATCATCCAGCGCATCGCGAGCCGGCATGGTCACGTGGTGCTGAGTGCCTTTGGTATCCGTGAAGCGCAGATCAATCCATTTGACGTCATGATCTTTGATGAGTTGAACCGACTTCGACATAGTGTCCTCCGGGTGGCTTCGGGCTTAGTAATGGATAGCCCTTGGAATGTGGGTGATGCCGGCGCGAATACTCTGCCAAGGCAACCTGCCTCACAAGGGAGCAAATTGCATGCCAGTGCCCCGACTTGGGTTTTCTGCCCCAATATCACGCTTATAAAGGCGCAAATCGCTGAAATACGAAAAATAGCGCCCTCTAATGTAGCGCCATCTGCCGTAAATGACCCGTTTTGGTGCATCGAAAACCTTCTGCATATTAACTGGTTAAACCTTGAGCAATTTCCGCTATAATCCGCGCCCCCCTTTTTCGGCTGGCCGTGCGCGCGCTGTTTTCATGAAACTAATCGTAAAAGTCTTCCCCGAGATCACCATCAAAAGCCGCCCGGTACGGATGCGTTTCATCCGTCAGTTGGCCAAGAACATCCGTGCCGTGCTCCGCGATCTGGACCCGGCTGTGGTGGTGAACGGTGTGTGGGACAATCTCGAGCTGGAAACGCACGTCACCGACCCCAAAGCCTTGAAGGACATGACTGAGCGCCTGAGCTGCATGCCGGGTATCGCGCATTTCCTGCAGGTCGACGAGTACCCGCTGGGCGACTTCGACGACGTCGTCGCCAAGTGCAAGCAGCACTTCGGCGAGGCGCTGACCGGGAAGATTTTTTCGGTGCGCTGCAAGCGTGCCGGCAAGCACGAATTCAGTTCGATGGACGTCGAGAAATACGTCGGCAGCCAGCTGCGTCGTCAGTGCGGCGCCGCCGGGATTTCCCTGAAAGAGCCGCAAATCGAAGTCCGCATCGAAATTCGCGACAAACGGTTGTTCGTGATTCACAACCAGCACAACGGCATCGGCGGTTATCCGTTGGGCGCGCTGGAACAGACCCTGGTACTGATGTCCGGCGGTTTCGATTCCACTGTCGCGGCCTACCAGATCATGCGTCGCGGGCTGATGGCGCACTTCTGCTTCTTCAACCTCGGTGGGCGTGCCCACGAGTTGGGCGTGATGGAAGTCGCGCACTTCATCTGGAAGAAGTACGGCAGCTCCCAGCGCGTGTTATTTGTCAGTGTGCCGTTCGAGGAAGTGCTGGGAGAAATTCTCGGTAAAGTCGATAACAGTCATATGGGCGTAGTATTGAAGCGTATGATGTTACGCGCTGCGTCCCGAATCGCGGATCGACTGGACATCGAGGCGCTGGTCACCGGTGAGGCGATTTCCCAGGTTTCCAGCCAGACGCTGCCGAACCTGTCGGTGATCGACTGCGTGACCGACAAGCTGGTATTGCGCCCGCTGATCGCCAGTCACAAGCAGGACATCATCGATCTGGCCAACGAAATCGGCACCGCCGACTTCGCCAAGCACATGCCGGAGTACTGCGGGGTCATCTCGGTGAACCCCAAGACCCACGCCAAGCGTCCGCGCGTGGAGCATGAAGAGACAGAATTCGATATGGCCGTGCTCGAGCGTGCGCTCGAGAACGCCAAACTGGTGCCGATCGATCGGGTGATCGACGAGTTGGGCCAGGACTTGCAGATTGAAGAAGTCAGCGAAGCGCTGGCCGGTCAGATCGTCATCGATATCCGTCACCCGGATGCCGCTGAAGACGACCCGCTGGAATTGGCTGGCGTCGAGGTACAAACGATGCCGTTTTATGCACTGAACGCTCGTTTCAAGGAACTGGACCCTACTCGCCAGTACCTGCTGTATTGCGACAAAGGCGTGATGAGTCGCCTGCATGCCCACCATTTGCTCAGTGAGGGGCATGCCAATGTGCGCGTTTATCGACCGAGCTAAGAGCCCGGGGCTGTATGCCTGTGGCCTGCGTCACCGGCCCCCCGACTCTGCCGTCAAGCTGTAACGGCAAGGCCTGACTCTACTGTAAATCGCTGCCAAGACTTGTCAGCACACCGAATCCTCTGATCGAGATACACAAGTGATCGAAAATCTACGCAACATCGCCATCATTGCTCACGTTGACCATGGTAAAACCACCCTGGTAGACAAACTCTTGCGTCAATCCGGCACCCTGGAGCGCAACGAGCTCAACGACGAGCGCGTGATGGACTCCAACGACCAGGAGAAAGAGCGCGGTATTACCATTCTGGCGAAAAACACCGCCATCAACTGGAACGGCTACCACATCAACATCGTGGACACCCCGGGCCACGCCGACTTCGGCGGCGAAGTTGAACGCGTAATGTCGATGGTTGACTCCGTTCTGCTGCTGGTTGACGCTCAAGACGGCCCTATGCCGCAAACCCGTTTCGTGACCAAGAAGGCTTTCGAAGCCGGCCTGCGTCCAATCGTGGTCATCAACAAGGTTGACCGTCCAGGCGCGCGTCCGGACTGGGTTCTGGACCAGATCTTCGACCTGTTCGACAACCTGGGTGCTACCGAAGAACAGCTGGACTTCAAAGTCGTCTACGCCTCGGCCCTGAACGGTATTGCTGGTCTTGAACACACCAACATGGCTGAAGACATGACTCCGCTGTACCAGTCGATCATCGACGACGTACCTGCGCCGAAAGTCGACCGCGATGGCCCGTTCCAGATGCAAATCTCGGCACTGGACTACAACAGCTTCCTGGGTGTTATCGGCGTTGGCCGTATCGCTCGTGGTCGCGTCAAGCCGAACACCCAGGTTGTGGCGATCGACGCCGACGGCAAGCGCCGTAACGGTCGTATCCTGAAGCTGATGGGTCACCACGGTCTGCACCGCATCGACGTTGAAGAAGCAGCTGCCGGCGACATCGTCTGCATCAGCGGCTTCGACCAGCTGTTCATCTCCGACACTCTGTGCGACCCACTGAACGTCGAAGCGATGAAGCCGCTGACCGTTGACGAGCCAACCGTTTCGATGACCTTCCAGGTTAACGACTCGCCGTTCTGCGGCCGTGAAGGCAAGTTCGTCACCAGCCGTAACATCAAGGAACGTCTGGACAAAGAGCTGCTGTACAACGTTGCACTGCGCGTTGAAGAAGGCGACTCGGCTGACAAGTTCAAGGTCTCCGGCCGTGGTGAGCTGCACCTCTCGGTACTGATCGAAACCATGCGTCGCGAAGGCTTCGAAATGGGTGTTGGTCGTCCTGAAGTGATCATCCGCATGGTTGATGGCGTCAAGCACGAACCGTACGAAAACGTGACCATCGACCTGCCGGAAGAATCCCAGGGCGCGATCATGGAGCAAATGGGCCTGCGTAAGGGCGACCTGACCAACATGGTTCCGGATGGCAAGGGCCGTGTGCGCCTTGAGTACAACATCCCGGCTCGTGGCTTGATCGGTTTCCGTAACGAGTTCCTGACCCTGACCTCCGGTGGCGGCATCCTGACCTCGATCTTCGACCGTTACGACGTAATGAAGTCCGGCGACATGTCCGGCCGTCAGAACGGTGTACTGGTGTCGGTAGCGACCGGTAAGGCGCTGACCTACTCGCTGGAGACCCTGCAGGCGCGTGGCAAGCTGTTCGTTGAACACGGCCAGGACATCTACGAAGGTCAAATCGTTGGCTTGAACAGCCGCGACAACGACCTGGGTGTGAACCCGACTAAAGGCAAGAAGCTCGACAACATGCGTGCTTCGGGTAAAGACGAAACCATCGCACTGGTTCCGCCTGTCAAGTTCACTCTGGAGCAAGCTCTGGAGTTCGTACAAGAAGACGAACTGTGTGAAGTGACTCCTAAGTCCATCCGTCTTCGCAAGAAGATCCTGGGCGAAAGCGAGCGTACCCGCGCTGCGAAGAAGTCCGGTAACTAAGTCATTTAGTTAGCTGACAAAAAAACGCCCCCGACCTTGCGGTCGGGGGCGTTTTTGTTCGTCTGGGGTTTGTGCGATGTCTGTGGCGAGCGAGCTTGCTCGCGCTGGGCTGCGTAGCGGCCCCAGGATATTTGCAGCTAACGTCGATTTTGTGAGTGCTGCGCACTCAAGCGGGAGCAAGCTCCCTCGCCACAGGTAACAGGCTTCGGATCAAACCCCGATCAGAACTTATCGAGTGTCCGTAGCTTGGTCTCGCGTACCACTTCCTTTGGCTTGTACGCGCAATACCCCGGCCGCGGGCCGATTTTCGGGTGGTTGCGGCAAGTATCCGGGCGCTTGTCATAAATAGTGCAGAAACGGCTCTTACGATCCAGGTACAGGCAATCGTTGTTGCTCATGCGCTGGAGCGTGAAGATTTCCGACTTCTGGTTGTAACGCTCGACGATCCCTTCCTTTTGCAGGCGCTTGGCGATGTTCTTCGGCGGATCGCCGCGTTCGAACTCATCAACGATGCCGATGCGGATCAGATCCTTGATCTTGACCTCGACCGGCAGCGTGCAGCAGCTGGACACGCAGCCGCCGCACATATGGCTGGAGTATTTCTGCCAGGTCTCGAGACGGTCGAGTTCCGCGGCGGCGATCAGTTGAGGCTTCATCAGGTTTCCAAGGGGTAGCGTTGTATCCGGGCGCGGGATCATACGGGATTGGTGGTTTTTTGAACAACTTTTTCAAGGTTCCGGCACGGCCCCTGCATCCTTTTGCCCCTGAACCGCTCAATTCAGGTCATTGCGTAAAACACCCGAACCAGCGCCTGCGCCGTTTGTCAGACCGTCTAGGCTCAGTCAATTCCATGCTCGCCCGAGGTCCTATCGATGACTCAAGAACCACTTGTTCGCGAAGCTGAGGTGGCCGCATTCCGCGAAGCCGTCCTGACCAAACTCACTTATGCAGTGGGCAAGGACCCGGATCACGCCTTCGACCATGACTGGTTCGAAGCCATCGCCCTGGCGGCGCGTGATCACATGGTCGAGCACTGGATGGATCACACGCGCCAGATCTACCGCAAGGGCCAGAAGCGGGTGTACTACCTCTCGCTGGAGTTCCTGATCGGTCGCCTGCTCTACGACAGCCTGAGCAACCTCGGCTTGCTCGACGTTGCCCGCGAAGCCCTGACCGAGCTGGGCGTGGACCTGGAGCGCATTCGGCTGCTGGAGCCGGACGCGGCGCTGGGCAATGGAGGTCTCGGTCGTCTGGCGGCGTGTTTCATGGAAAGCATGTCGACCCTCGGTATCGCCGGCCACGGCTACGGTATTCGCTACGAGCATGGATTGTTTCGCCAGGCGATTGTCGACGGCTGGCAGCAGGAGCAGACCGAGCATTGGCTGGATTTCGGCAACCCTTGGGAGTTCGAGCGGCCAGAGGTGATCTACCCGATCGGTTTTGGCGGCAGCGTCGCCACCGTTGTCGATGCCAACGGCAAGAGCAAGCAGATCTGGTCGCCTGTGGAGACCGTGCGGGCGGTGGCGTATGACACGCCAGTGGTCGGCTGGCGCGGGGCGAGCGTCAACACCTTGCGCCTGTGGCGGGCGCGGGCCATGGAAGAATTGCACCTGGAGCGCTTCAATGCCGGCGACCACCTGGGGGCCGTGGCTGAAGTGGCTCGCGCCGAAAGCATCTCCCGGGTGCTTTACCCGGCCGACAGCACCGAAGCGGGGCAGGAACTGCGCCTACGCCAGGAATACTTCTTCGTCGCCGCGTCCCTGCAGGACCTGCTGCGCCGCCATCGCAACATGCACACCTCGGTGCTGACCCTGGCGGATCATGCGGCGATCCAGCTCAACGACACCCACCCCTCGATTGCCGTGGCCGAACTGATGCGTCAACTGGTCGATGTGTATGACGTGGCGTGGGAGGCGGCCTGGCAGATCACCGTCGACACCTTGTCCTACACCAACCACACGTTGCTCCCCGAGGCCCTGGAGACCTGGTCGGTGGGGTTGATGGAGCGGATGCTGCCCCGGCACATGCAGATCATTTACCTGATCAACGCCCAGCACATCGACTCGCTGCGAGGCAAGGGCATCCACGATTTCGACGTGCTGCGCGCGGTGTCGTTGATCGAAGAAGACAACGGCCGGCGGGTGCGCATGGGCAATCTCGCCTTTCTGGGCTCCCACAGTGTCAATGGCGTGTCGGGCCTGCACACCCAGCTGATGCGCGAAACCGTGTTTTCCGAGTTGCACAAGCTGTACCCGACACGCATCAACAACAAGACCAATGGCGTTACCTTTCGCCGCTGGCTCTACCAGGCCAACCCCGAACTGACCTCGATGATGGTCGATGCATTGGGCCCTGAGCTGTTGGATGATCCGGAGCAGTTGTTGTCCGGCCTGGAGGCGTTTGCCGAAAAAACTGCGTTCCGCAAGCAGTTCGCCGAGCAGCGGCTGCACAACAAAAAGGCCCTGGCCTATCTGATCCATGAGCGACTCGGGGTTGCGGTCAACCCGGCGGCGATGTTCGACGTGCAGGTCAAACGGATTCATGAATACAAGCGCCAGTTGCTTAACCTGTTGCACACCGTGGCGTTGTACCAGGCGATTCGTGCCGAGCCGGAAGTGGACTGGGTGCCGCGGGTGAAGATCTTCGCCGGCAAGGCGGCGGCCAGTTATCAACAGGCCAAGATGATCATCAAGCTGACCAACGACATCGCCCGTACCGTGAACAATGACCCGACGGTGCGCGGCCTGCTGAAAGTGGTGTTCCTGCCCAACTATAACGTCAGCTTGGCGGAGAGCATCATTCCGGCGGCCGACCTGTCGGAGCAGATTTCTACCGCTGGCTTCGAGGCCTCCGGCACCAGCAACATGAAATTCGGCCTCAACGGTGCGTTGACCATCGGTACCCTGGACGGCGCCAACGTGGAAATGTGCGAGCGCATCGGTGCCGAACACATGTTCATCTTTGGCCTGAGCGCCCAGCAGGTCGAAGCGCGTAAACAGAACCACGAGTTTCATGCCGCACCGGATATCGCCGCTTCCCATCGGCTGGGCGATGTCCTGCAAGCGATCCGGGGCGGGGTGTTCTCGCCGGATGATCCAATGCGCTACACCGGATTGATCGATTCGTTGATCGAATACGACCGCTTCCTGGTCTGCGCCGACTTCGAGTCTTACTGGGCCGCGCAGATGCGGGTCGACGCCCATTGGCACGATTCGAAGGCGTGGTGGCGCTCGGCGGTACTCAGCAGCGCGCGAATGGGCTGGTTTTCCTCTGACCGGACCATTCGCGAGTACGCCACGGATATCTGGAAGGCGTTGGAGTAGGGGGTGTAACAATTTTGCGCCCCGGCCCAACGGTTGTTGGGCCGGATCGATATACTAAGCAACAGTTGCACCGGGTCGCGGGACTGCCCGGATTCGCCCTGCCATGGGCCGCTTAGGGATATCGACCATGCAATGGATGTTCATGCTGATTGGGTGGGGGCTGGGCTGGATACTGGATGAGTCCTTCGGCGACGCGTTCATTGGCGCGCTGATCGGCCTGGGTATCGGCCAGACGCTTGTGCTGCGGCGCCTGAATGCGCAAGCGGGCGAGCAGCGGCGTCAGTTGGAGCTGGCGAAGGTGGCCCTGGGCGCGGTCGAGCAGCGGCTTGCCTTGCTCGAAACCGGCGGCACGGGTGCAACACCCGCCACTGAGCCAGCGCCTTCATCCGAAATCGTCGTTGAGCAAGCTCCCCTGTCGGAAGCCGTGCCTGCGATGCAGGAGCTGGTCTGGGAGTTGCCGCCCGAAATGGCCACGGTACAGACCGCAATCACCCCTGAGCCGGTCGATCCCTGGACTGCACAACCCGTTCAACCGCAGTCCCCCGCCGAACCCCGTGGGCCGAATCTGATCGAGCGCGGCATCGCGGCGGCGCGCAATTGGTTGTTCGGCGGCAATACCGTGCTGCGGGTCGGCGTGGTGCTGTTGTTCTTCGGCTTGGCGTTCCTGCTGCGCTACGCCACCGAAGGCATGGTGGTGCCGATTGAACTGCGTTACGCCGGCGTTGCCGCCGCTGCGCTGGCCTTGCTTGGCCTGGGCTGGTGGCTGCGACGACGCAACACCCAGTACGCGCTGATGCTGCAGGGTACCGGGATCGCGGTGCTGTACCTGACGGTGTTCGCCGCCATGCGCTTGCACCCGTTGCTCGACCCGACGGCGGCCTTGGGGCTGCTGGTGGTCGTGACGCTGTTCTCGGCGATTCTGGCCATTACTCAGGACTCCCTGGCCCTGGCCTGCGTGGCCGCGCTGGGTGGCTTTGCCGCGCCGATCCTGACCTCTACCGGCGCCGGCAATCATGTCGCGCTGTTCAGCTATTTCGCCCTGCTCAATGCCGGCATCCTGGCCATTGCCTGGTTCAAGGCCTGGAGGCTGCTGAACCTGATCGGCTTTGCCGGCACCTTCGGCATCGGTTTCGCCTGGGGCCTGCGTTCCTATACGCCGGAACTGCTGTGGAGCACCGAGCCGTTTCTGATCCTGTTTTTCCTGATGTACCTGGGCATTGGCTTGTTGTTCGCCCGTCGTAAATTGCAGGCGCTGAGTGACGGGCCAGAGGATGACAGCCGTGAGGCGCTGCTGCGTTGGTCGGCAAGCAAGGGCGATCATGTCGACGGCACGATGCTGTTCGGCCCGCCGTTGGTGGGCTTCGGCCTGCAGTTTGCGCTGGTTCAACACCTGGAGTTCGCCACCGCCTTCAGCGCCCTGGTGCTGGGCTTCGTCTACATGGGGCTGGCGCGTTTGCTCAGTGGTGGCCGTGCCTTGTTGCTGGCGGAAACCTGCCTGGCACTGGGGGTGATTTTCGCCAGCCTGGCGATTCCATTGGCGCTGGAGGCGCGCTGGACCGCGGCGGCCTGGGCGGTGGAGGGGGCGGGGATCTATTGGCTCGGTTTGCGTCAACATCGGCCATTGGCCCGGGCCTTTGCCTTGTTGCTGCAACTGGGGGCGGCGCTGGCCTTCCTCAGTGAACTGGGTTTCGGCGGCGGCAGCCTGCTCGACGGCCCACCGCTGGGTGCGTTGATGCTCGGCGCGGCGTTGCTGTTCAGCTTCTATCAGTTGCGCAGCGCCTCCCCTGAGCACACCCATGCCTGGGAAAGAAAGGGTTTGCCGGTGTTGGCCTGCGCCGGCCTGACCTTTCTCTATCTGCTGGCGCCGCTGTTTTTCTTCACCCACGGCACGGCGATCAGCTGGGCGCTGGCCGGCCTGGTGACTTTGTTCGTCGGCTTGCGCTTGCAATCGCGCACGTTCCTGTTCGCAGCGTTTGCCGTGCAACTGCTGGGTGGTGTGTTGTTTCTGCTGCGCCTGCATGGCGCCAGCGACGATTCGACGGCCGTGCTCGGCGCCGGCTGGAGTGGACTGATGACGGCTTCGCTGATCGGCCTGGCGCTGATCGGCGGCATGTTGTTCGCCGCTCGCGATGACATGGTGCGCAGCGATGTACGCCTGCTGCGGGGCTTGTCGCTGGTGTTGCTGGCCGGGTTGGTGCTGATCAACCTGGCGGTGCTGTTCGTCTTGCCATGGCAAACGGCGAGTGCGGTGTGGGCCGCCAGCGGTCTGTTGATCATCTGGTTGAGCCTGTACTTGCAGCAGCGTGTGAGCTTTGTCTTCGGTCTGTTGTTACAGGTGACGGGTGGGGTGGCGTTTCTGGTCGCCGCTCCCGGGCTACTTGGGCCGCTGCTCAGTGAAGGTTTGCGGCCGTTGGGCCATAGCGGGTTCTGGACGCCCATGGTGTTGGGTCTGGCGGCCATGGTGGGCGCCTGGCGCTTGCAGTTTGGCCAGCACGCCAGCGCGTTCGATGCATTGAGCCTAGGTCGTCTGTCCGAACTGTTGCTGGTGTGGGGCGCGGCCTGGTGGGCGTTGGCCGTGGTCACCGAGGTGCTGCGGTTCGCGCCGCTGCACCTGCAGGCCGCGCTGTTGCTGGGTTTCTCGGCATTGAGTGTCGCGCTATGGGCGTGGCTGGCGTTGCGCTTGAAGTGGCCGTCGCTGGGCATTCTTGGCTGTTTGTTGGTTCCCGTCGCGTCGCTGGTGCTGGTCGCGGCCTGGCATTCGCGTTATCACCCGGCTGCCGACTTTGGCTGGCTGGCCTGGCTGGCGGTGTTCGCGGTGCATTTCATCTCGCTGCGGCGTATGGCTGCGATGCTCCCGCCACGCGTGTCGAGCACGGCCCATGTGCTGGGCTGCTGGTTGTTGATCGCGGTATTGGCGTTGGAGCTGCGTTATGGCCTGCTGGTGCTGTCCGAGCAGTACAACGCCTGGCGCTGGCTGGGCTGGGCTATTCTGCCGAGCCTGTATCTGCTGCTGATGGCTGCGCCTCGCGCCTGGCCGTGGCCGGTGTCGGCCCATGCCCGCGAGTACCGCGTGTATGCCGCACTGCCGCTGGCACTGCTGATGCTCGGCTGGTTCTGGTTGGCGAACATCGCCAGTGATGGCACGGCCGAGCCTTTGCCCTATGTGCCGTTGCTCAATCCACTGGAAATCGGCCTGTTGTTTGCCTTGTTCGGCGTATATGCCTGGTCGCGCAGTGCGCTTGACCAGTTGTCGATTCGCTTGCCCTACGCCGCAGCAGCGACTGAGGGGGTGGCCGGGGTTTCGCTGTTCGTCTTCTTCACGGCCTTGGTGATGCGCAGTGCTCACCAGTGGGGAGGGGTGCCGTTCGAACTGGATGCCTTGCTGGAGTCGATGCTGGTGCAGGCGGGACTGTCGATCGTCTGGACGCTGATTGCCTTGAGTCTGATGATTGGCGGGCATCTGCGTCATCGTCGGGAAGTATGGCTGGTGGGGGCGGCATTGATTGCACTGGTAGTCGCCAAGTTGATCTTTGTTGAATTGAGCAACCGTGGCGGGCTGGCACGGATCGTGTCGTTTATCGGCGTGGGTGTCTTGTTGTTGGTCGTGGGCTATTTCGCCCCGTTGCCACCCAAGCGTGTCGATGCTGCACCCGGGGCGCAGGCACCGGGCAATGAATCTGAAGGAGCGTCGTCTTGAACATGAAGTTGAACCCGGGCTGGCTGGGTGTTGTTGGATTCTGTATGGCATTGTCGGTCCAGGCACAGGAAGTGCCGACGGACTTCACCACGCAAGTGCCGTTGAGCCTGAGCGGCGAAGGGCCCTGGTATCGCCTGTCGCTGCCGCTGGACGTGCAGTTGAGTGCGCGCCAGACCGATCTGGGTGATGTGCGGGTGTTCAACGGCAACGGTGAAGCACAGGCCTATTCACTGGCGCGGGAGCAGGCACCGGATGGCGACGAGGGTGTGCTGAATGAGGTGAAGTGGTTCCCGCTGTATGACAGCGCCGATGCTCGTGACGGGGTGCCAGGCGTGCGGGTGCAATCCAGTGCCAATGGCACGCTGGTGGAGGTTCAGCCATCCAGTCAGCTGGAGGCCGGCGAAGAAGTGCTGCGTGGCTGGTTGCTGGACGCCAGCGCGATCAAGGCACCCTTGCAGCAGTTGATCCTAGACTGGACCAGTGAACGCGATGGCTTCCAGCGCTTCAGCATCGAGGCCAGCGACGACCTGCAGCGGTGGCACGGGTGGGGAGAAGGGCAGGTCGCGCGATTGTCATTTGCTGATGAGCGGGTCGAACAGCACGAAGTCGCTTTGCCAGGGCAGCGCGCGCGTTACTTGCGCCTGTTGTGGCAAGCCCCGGAGACGGCCCCGGCATTGACCTCGGTGCAGTTGAAAAGCGCCAGCTCCAGTGCGGTCTCGCAACCCCTGGTCTGGTCCGGGCCGTTGTCCGGTAGCCGTTTGAGGTACGGTGAATACACCTGGCAGTTGCCGATGGGCCTGCGGGTGGAGCGTGTCGAGGTCGAACTGGGCGAGGCCAACAGCCTGGCACCGGTGACCCTGGAAGGGCGTCGAGAAACCAGCCTGCCATGGCAGACCTTGAGCAGCGGCCTGCTCTATCGCCTGACACAGAACGGACAGGACGTGGTGCAAAATCAATTGCAGGTGCCCGGCCATGTCGTGCAACAGTTGAAGCTGACCGTGGATGAGCGTGGCGGCGGATTGGGGGCCGAGGCGCCGAAGGTGCGTTATGCCGTTCGCTCGACGCAGTTGGTGTTCCTTGCACGAGGAGCCGGGCCGTACACCCTGGCGCTGGGCAATGCGACGGTGAAAGCGGCGAATTTGCCGCTGGCGACGCTGATTCCTGATTACCGGCCCGAGCGCCTGACGACTCTGGGGCAGGCGTCGGTGGATGGCGGGGTTGCCGTCACGCAGGCGACAGAGCTGGCGCCGTCGGCTGCCCTGGCGACGAACTGGAAGAAAATCGGCTTGTGGGCCGTGTTGTTGCTGAGCGTAGTGTTCCTGGCGGCGATGGCGTTCAGTTTGCTGCGCAAGCCGCCTGCCAAGTCCTGAATGATGGGGGTGCCTTGGCATCCCATCACGAGCCCGCTCGCTTCCGCCGTTGATCGAGTTCGCCAAGGCGATGCCGACCCGTGTGGGAGTGAGCGGGCTGGCGAAGGTGGCCTGTTTGCTGGCAAAAGCCGCCGATTTTCTGTCAATCCTCACGCCACGACCCTTTCGATTCGAACTACGCTCATCCCCGCGCATGAACTCTATTGAGCGAATCTCGTCTGATAGGAACAATTGCGCATCGACTCGCGTTAAACTGCGCGGGTTTTTAGCCCCCATTCCTCCGGAGCCGTCCATGTCCCGCGTTACCTTGAGTCGCTATTTGATTGAGCAGACCCGCAGCAACAACACCCCTGCCGATCTGCGCTTTTTGATTGAAGTGGTGGCGCGTGCCTGCAAGGAAATCAGCCACGCCGTCTCCAAAGGCGCCCTGGGTGGTGTTCTGGGCAGCATGGGCACTGAAAACGTGCAAGGCGAAGTGCAGAAGAAACTCGACGTGATCTCCAACGAGATCCTGCTCGAAGCCAACGAGTGGGGCGGTCACCTGGCCGGCATGGCGTCCGAAGAAATGGACAATGCCTACCAGATCCCGGGCAAATACCCGAAAGGCGCGTACCTGCTGGTATTCGACCCGCTGGACGGCTCGTCGAACATCGATATCAACGCACCGGTCGGTACGATCTTCTCGGTGCTGCGTTGCCCGAACGAACACCTGAGCCAGAACGAAGCCTTGAACGAAAAGGCCTTCCTGCAGCCAGGCACCCAGCAGGTAGCCGCCGGTTACGCGATCTACGGTCCACAGACCATGCTGGTACTGACCCTGGGCGACGGCGTCAAAGGCTTCACCCTGGACCGTGAAATGGGCAGCTTCGTGCTGACCCATGAAGACATCAAAATCCCGGAGTCCACTCAGGAATTCGCGATCAACATGTCCAACCAGCGCCACTGGGAAGCCCCGGTACAACGCTACGTCGGCGAATTGCTGGCTGGCGAAGAAGGCCCGCTGAAAAAGAACTACAACATGCGCTGGGTCGCCGCGATGGTAGCCGACGTACACCGCATCCTGACCCGTGGTGGCCTGTTCATGTACCCACGTGACAGCCGCGAGCCTTCCAAGCCGGGCAAACTGCGCTTGATGTACGAAGCCAACCCGATGTCGTTCCTGGTTGAACAGGCTGGCGGCGCGTCCACCGACGGTCACCAGCGCATCCTCGACATCCAGCCCGAAGGCCTGCACCAGCGCGTAGCGGTGTTCCTGGGCTCGAAGCAGGAAGTTGAACGCGTCACGGCTTACCACAAGGAGTAACCATGACCGCGCCCTGGCAGCCGTTGCTTGATTGGTGGTTCGGTTCAGCCGACAGCCCAAACGAAGTAGCGGCGCAGAAGGGCGGTCTGTGGTTCGGTAAGCGTGACAGCCAGGACCTCGAAGCGCGCACGCGTTTCGGGGACCTGGTGGAACAGGCACTGGCCGGCGGACTACCTGAGTGGACGCAACGTCCCGAAGGTTGGCTGGCCCTGGTGTTGTTGCTCGACCAGTTACCGCGAATGATCTTTCGCGAAAACCCCAAATCCTATGCCGGTGATCTGCGTGCCCAAAAGCTTGTGGCGCAGGGCATTGCCGCGGATTTCGACCGGCAATTGCGGCCGATCCAGCGGGTGTTCATCTACCTGGTGTTCGAGCATTGCGAGCACCTGGCGGTGCAGAACGAGGCAGTTTCGCGCTTTGCGCAGTTGCTGGCCGAACAACCCGAGGCGGAACGCGCGGTGTTTGCCGATAACCTCGATTACGCCGAACGGCATCAGGCAATCATCGCCCGGTTTGGACGCTTTCCCCACCGCAATGCGGTGTTGGGCAGGGCATCCACGGCTGAGGAAGTCGCGTTTCTTTCGCAACCTGGATCGCGGTTCTAAACCTGCTGCGCGTTCACGGATTCCCTTGAAGCAGTCGCTTCATCAGCAATGTTGGTAGATTTTTCCGTGTGTCGGCAATGATATGGACGTAGACCGTCTGTGCTCTTACTTCATAGATGATGCGGTTCATTCCTGAGAGGATCTGTCGATACTGGTGGAGATTGAGCTTTTCGATTTCATCAGGGATCGACCCGGCATAGGGCGAGTCTCCCAGGCGACGTATGGCGGCTTTCAGATCGTTATAGGTGGTCTGCCAGGCTTGGGTAGAGAACTGTCTGCTGAGATAGGTACGAAGTTCCTTTAAATCCAGTTCGGCGGATTGAAGAATGACGACCTTGAAGCTCATTGATGTTCGACTCTGTCCAGTTCGACAAAGACATCTTCAGCCTCCCGGAATTTGCCTTCTTCAATTTCACGATTACCCATCGCCAGAAGCTTTAACAGGGCCATCGTGTCTTCTTGCTCCTCAAAGCTTTTCACATCCATGACCACAAGCTTTGCTTCACCATTCTGGGTGATGACCAATGGCTCACGGCTCTCAGTAATCGTTTTGACGATTTCGGCAGTGTGGCTTTTCAGGTAACTGATCGGTTTGATTTGAGATGAAAGTTTCATGAGATTGGGCTCTGCTCGGCGACAGGACTGAGTTTAGTCTTAATTCAGTCCTTCGTCAGTCCCGCCGGACAGGCGCATATAGCGTGCTCAGATCCTGAAACTACCCACCAACTGCTTCAACCGCGCCGCCTGCTGCTCAAGGTCGGCACAGGCTCGCAAGGTCGATTGCAGGTTTTCCACCCCTTCCTGGTTCAGTGTGTTGATCTCGGTAATGTCGACGTTGATCGACTCGACCACGGCGGTCTGCTCCTCGGTGGCGGTGGCGACCGACTGGTTCATGCCGTCGATTTCGCCGATGCGCTGGGTCACGCTGTCCAGGCGTTCGCCGGCCTGGTTGGCGATGCCGACGCTGCTTTCGCTCTGGCGCTGACTGTCGGTCATGATCGCGACGGCCTCACGGGCACCGACTTGCAGTTCTTCGATCATCTTCTGCACTTGCTGCGCCGAATCCTGGGTGCGGTGGGCGAGGTTGCGCACTTCGTCGGCGACCACGGCGAAGCCGCGTCCGGCTTCACCGGCGCGAGCGGCTTCGATCGCGGCGTTGAGGGCCAGCAGGTTGGTTTGCTGCGAGATGCTGGTGATCACCTCGAGAATCTGCCCGATGTTCACGGTGTTGCTGTTCAGCGTTTCGATGCTGCCGCACGAGTCGCTGATTTTGGCTGACAGCTGCTGCATCGCCGTGATGGTTTTATCCACCACCTGCTGACCGTCCTCGGCCAGGCTACGGGCGTCGCTGGAGTGCTGCGATGCGAGGGCGGCGTTCTGGGCGATTTCCTGGGCGGCGGCCCCGAGCTGGTTGATTGCTGCCGCGACGCTGCTGGTGCGCGAGGCTTGCTGGTCGGAATTGAACATCGACGAGTTGGAGGCGCTGACGACCCGCATGGCCACTTCGTTGACCTGGCCGGTGGCTGACGACACTTCGCGGATCGAGGTGTGGATCCGCTCCACGAAACGGTTGAACGAAGTGCCCAGTGCGCCGAATTCGTCATGGCCATGAATGGTCAGGCGCTTGGTCAGGTCGCCTTCACCTTCGGCGATGTCGTGCATGGCCCGGCCCATGGTCAGCAGGGGTTGCATCAGCACGCGGATCAGCATGCCCAGCAGGGCGATGATGATCACCACTGCAATCAGCATGGCGATGATCGCCGAGGTGCGGAACTCGCTGAGCATGGAGAAGGCGGTGTCCTGGTCGAGCACCAGGGCCACGTACCAGTCGGCCGAGGGCACGCCGTTGACGCGGGTGAAGGAGATGAACTGGGTCTTGCCGTTGACCTCGACTTCCTGCATGCCCGGGCTGACCTTTGGCGTGCCGGCCGGATAGGCTTCGGAAAGGTTTTTGAGCACCAGTTTGCTGTCGGGGTGAATGAGGATTTTGCCATCGGCGCTGACGATGAAGGCGTGGCCGTGTCCGTCGAAGTCCAGCGAGTTGATGATCGCGCTGACGTTGCCCAGGTCGATGTCGGCCCCGGCCACGCCGATCATCTGGTTCTGATGGCGTACCGGGGTGGCCACGGTGATTACCAGCTTGCCCGAGGACGCGGCGATGTAGGGTTCGGTGACGATGGTCTGCTGTGCGCCGTTGGCGGCCTTGTACCAGCCACGGGCTCGCGGGTCGTAGTCCGCTGTGCGATTGCCGGCCGGCACCGAGAACATCACGCCGTCGGCACCGCCGAAGTAGCTCAGCTGGAAGTTGCTGGTGTACGCCGGCAGGTCGATCGCGCGTTTGAGAGCGTCCAGTGCCGGGCCGTCGACGGCCACTTGCTGGGCCAGCGATTGCAGCAGCTGCATGCGGCTTTCCAGCCAGGTCTGGATGTTGCTGGTGGTCAGGCTGCCGAGTTCCTGCATCGAGGATTCGGTGCTGGCGCGCAGGGTCTGGCGCTGGCGGTAGTCGTTGAACAGGATGAAACAGGCAAACGCAACGGCCACCACAAGGGCAGCGGCGAGCAGGATCTTGTGGCTGAACTTCATGTTTCTGGTCATTAAAGGAGCTACCGCGGGAGGACTGATCAGCGAGGTGCGTCAAATTGCCTCGGTCGAGGCCAGGCGCTGCTTCTATGTCGACAGGTCGGCGCCAAAGATTAGGCGGGCTTGGCGAAAATCGACGAAATGTCGACCGGCGCGAGAAAGTGTCTGATTTACGGGAAAAATGCACAGGCAACCGTTCAAGAAATACCCGGCGGCGGTGGGAACCAGAAGGGGGTTTTCTCTTCTAAGCTTCTGGTTGGCAGCCATGCCTTCCCCTCTTTCCAGGAGTTTCACCATGTCGCTGCGTTCTATCGCCTTGCTGTCGTTTTGCGTGCTGTTAGCCGCCTGCAGCAAGGTCAACCAGGAAAACTACTCGAAACTGTCGGCGGGCATGCCCAAGGTCGAAGTCGAAACACTGTTGGGAAAACCTGCCGATTGTTCCGGCGCGCTGGGCATGTCCAGCTGCACCTGGGGCGATAAGAACAGCTTTATCAGCGTGCAATTCGCCGGTGACAAAGTGTTGATGTTTTCCGGACAAGGCCTGAAGTAAACCGGGGCTATGTGCCCACGGGAGAAGAATAATGATGCGGTTAGTAATAGCTCTTTTGGCCGGTCTGTTGTTGGCCGGCTGCGCCACTTCTGGCAATGATGCGCTTGCGCCGAAAACGGCCAGTAGTGTCAACCTCAAGCGTTACCAGGGCAAATGGTACGAGCTGGCGCGCATGCCCATGTACTTCCAGCGTAACTGCGCGCAGTCCGAAGCCCACTATGCCCTCAAGCCGGACGGTGACATGGATGTGCTCAATCGCTGCCTGACGCCTGAGTGGACGTGGGAAGAGGTTCGGGGCACCGCGACGCCGCAGGTTCCGGGCAAGGCCGACAAGCTGTGGGTGAACTTCGATAACTGGTTTACCCGCCTGTTGCCAGGTGGATTCAAGGGCGATTACTGGGTGTTGTACGTCAGCGACGACTACCAGACGGCGATTGTCGGCAACCCTGATCGACGTTACCTCTGGCTGCTGTCGCGCAAGCCCGAAGTCAATGCCGATACCCGTGAAGAACTGCTGAGCAGGGCGCGTCAGCAGGGTTACGACACCACACGCCTGATCTGGCGGGTGTCGGACACCAAGATGGCACAGACCTCGAAGTAAGCGGCAGCGGTGAAGCCCTGTGGCGAGGGAGCTTGCTCCCGTCGGCCGGTCCGCGCTCGGGCGTAGCAGTCGCAGTTCGGTTGTCGAATTCCTTTGCCAGGAACTCATTGACTGAGCTTGGGGTTGCTTCGCAACCCAGCGGGAGCAAGCTCCCTCGCCACAAAAGCCTTCGGCCAGTCCCTGCGATCAGCCGAGCAGGTTGCGCAGTACCTGGGTGAAGGCCCGGCTGCTTTCTTCCTCGCCGGCATGATGCCCGTCGCGTACCACCCACTTGCCGTTCACCAGGACGTCGCGCACCTGACGATCGCCGCCGGCAAACAACCAACGGTTGAGAATCCCGTCGCCACTGGCGGTGGCCAGGTAAGGGTCGTTGCCGTCGAGTACCAGCCAGTCGGCGCGCTTGCCGACCTCCAGGGCGCCTATCGGCTGGCCCAGGGCTTGCGCGCCGCCGTCGAGCGCGGCGTCGTACAGGGTGCGACCGACCATCGGCTGATTGGCGCCATACAAGCGATTGCGGCGTTGGTCGCGCAGGCGCTGGCCGTATTCCAGCCAACGCAGTTCTTCCACCACACTCAGCGATACATGGCTGTCAGAGCCAATGCCCATGCGTCCGCCTTGGGCGAGGAAATCCACGGCCGGGAAAATCCCGTCGCCCAGGTTGGCTTCGGTGGTCAGGCACAGGCCGGCGATGGCACGACTCCTGGCCATCAGGCTGACTTCTTCGGGGTTGGCGTGGGTGGCGTGGACCAGGCACCAACGCTGATCGACTTCGGTGTTTTCGTAGAGCCATTGCAATGGACGGCGACCGCTCCAGGCCAGGCAGTCGTCGACTTCCTTTTGCTGTTCGGCGATATGGATGTGTACCGGGCACTGCTTGTCGCTGGCCGCCAGTACTTCGCTGATTTGTTGTGGCGTGACCGCGCGCAACGAGTGGAAACACACTCCCAGGGTTTGCGCCGCTTGCTGCGCCAGGATCGGTTGCAGGCGTGCTTGCAGGCTCAGGTAGTTTTCCGTGCTGTTGATGAAGCGCCGCTGGCCGTCGTTCGGTGCCAGGCCACCAAACCCGGAATGGCTGTAGAGCACCGGCAGCAAGGTCAGGCCTATCCCCGCGGCACTGGCCGCCTGGCTGATCTGCAGCGACAGTTCGGCCGGGTCCGCGTAAGGCTGGCCGTTGTGGTCGTGGTGCACGTAATGGAATTCGGCGACCGAGGTGTAGCCGGCCTTGAGCATTTCGATGTACAGCTGGCGAGCGATGATCCCCAGTTGTTCCGGGCTGATTTTTCCGACGAGGCGATACATCAGGTCGCGCCAGGTCCAGAAGCTGTCGTTCGGATTGCCGGCCACCTCGGCCAGGCCGGCCATCGCCCGCTGGAACGCGTGGGAGTGCAGGTTCGGCATGCCCGGCAGCACAGGGCCGCTCAATCGTTCGGCGCCTTCAGCGCTCGCATCGGCCTGGATGTGGGTCAGCAGGCCATCGGCACTGACCTCAAGACGTACATTGTTGGCCCATCCACTAGGCAGTAACGCGCGTTCGGCAAAGAAGGCGGACATGGTTCAGCACCCCATCGTGTGTTATTTGTATATACATATACAGACGTTTGCCTGCTCGGTAAACTCCGGCAAGCTAGTCACCTTCATCAATCAACAAGGATTTCCTGTGCCGACTCCGCCTGCCATCACGCCGCTGAGTGCCAATCTGGGCGACAGTCCGGCGCCCTTGTACGCCCGCGTCAAACAGATGATCACCCAGCAAATCGACAGTGGGAACTGGCCGCCGCACTACCGTGTGCCGTCGGAAAGCGAGCTGGTCAGCCAGTTGGGTTTCAGTCGCATGACCATCAACCGCGCCCTGCGCGAGATGACGGCGGACGGCCTGTTGGTGCGCATGCAGGGCGTCGGCACCTTTGTCGCCGAACCCAAGAGCCAGTCTGCATTGTTTGAAGTGCACAACATCGCCGACGAAATCGCCTCCCGTGGCCATCGCCACACGTGCCAGGTCATTACCCTGGAAGAAGAAGCCGCCGGTTCCGAGCGCGCCCTGGCGCTGGACATGCGTGAAGGGCAGAAGGTCTTCCATTCGCTGATCGTGCACTACGAAAACGACATCCCGGTGCAAATCGAGGATCGCTTCGTCAACGCGCTGGTGGCGCCGGACTACCTCAAGCAGGACTTCACCGTGCAAACGCCATACGCCTACCTGAACCAGGTGGCGCCGTTGACGGAGGGCGAGCACGTCGTCGAGGCGATCCTGGCCGAATCGAGCGAATGCAAACTGCTGCAAATCGAAAAGGGCGAGCCGTGCCTGCTGATTCGTCGCCGCACCTGGTCGGGTCGTCAGCCGGTGACCGCCGCTCGTTTGATCCACCCCGGTTCCCGTCATCGCCTGGAAGGGCGGTTTCATAAGTGAGAGGCGTAAATGAGTCAGTTGAAGGTCTTGCGCGCGGCTGATTATCCGCGCATGCCGTGGAAAAACGGCGGCGGTAGCACCGAAGAAATCACCCGCGATGCGGGCACGGGCCTGGACGGGTTCGGCTGGCGCCTGTCGATTGCCGATATCGGTGAGTCCGGCGGCTTTTCCACCTTCGCCGGGTATCAGCGGGTCATCACCGTGCTGCAAGGTGACGGCATGACCTTGACCGTCGACGGCCAAGCCGCACGCCCCCTGTTACCGCTGGATCCCTTTGCCTTCAGTGGCGAGAGCCAGGTGTCCTGCACACTGCTGGGTGGGGCGATACGTGACTTCAACCTGATCTATGCGCCAAAGCGTTTTGGCGCACGGTTACAGTGGCTGGACGGTGAGCGGCGTTTCTTTACCTCCGCCGGCAGCGTGTTGGTGTTCAGTGTTACCGAGCAACTTGAAGTGAAGCTGAGTGACGGTACCCAGCAACTGGGTCGTCATGATTGCCTGCAACTGGACGGTAACACCGGTTTGCTGGAAATGGCCGTCAATGGCCCGTGCTGCGTGATCGAGTTGACGCAGCACCGGTAATGCCGGTTATTCCCGTTCGAGGATGAAGCCTCGAACGGTTTCTTCCAGCTCACTCGACATCCGCTTGAGTGCGTGAGTGGTTGTCACGACGTCCTGTTGTGCCGAGACATTTTCCTCAACACGCTGTGCGACGGTTTCCACATTGCGCGCGACGTCTTCACTGGCTGCACGCTGCTCCTGCAAGGCATGGGAGATCTGGCTGACCGCGCCGAGTGACTCATCCAGTGCGCTTTTTACATCATTCATCGATGCGCCAGCGCTGTCGATCAGTTGCTGGCCCTGCAGCACGCGCTCACGGCCGGCGCTCATGCTGTTGTTCGCTTTGCGCATGCCGCTCTGGATTGTAGTCACCAGCGTCACGATCTCGGCGGTGGATCGGGTCGTGCGGATCGCCAGCTCCCGTACTTCTTCGGCAACTACGGCAAACCCGCGGCCTTGCTCCCCGGCCCGGGCGGCCTCGATGGCGGCATTGAGTGCGAGCAGGTTGGTTTGTTCGGCGATGTTGTGGATCACGTCGACGATTTTCCCGATGGAATTGGAATGCAGGGTCAGTTGATCGAGATCGCTCGATGTCTGCGTCACCAACTGCGCGATTTGCTGCATTTCGATGATGGATCGATCCATGGTGGCAATGCCCTGGACGGTGATCTGTTCGGCTTTTTGCGTGGTATCGCGCGCTTGCACGGCACTCTCGGCGATGTGGGTGATGTTGGCCGACATCTGTTCAGCGGCCGCGGCAATGGAAGACGCTGCACTGGTTTGTTCGGCGGCCTGTTTCAGGCCTTGCTCGGACGAGGTGCCGAGGCTTCTCGTCGAGGCCTCGATGTGCCGCGAGGCCTCGCGAATTTTGCCGATCATGGTGCGCAGGCTGCGCCGCATCGCCTCGACGGACTGCATGACCCCCGTAGTGGTTGCGGTGATGGTTGGCGGATCGAAGAGCTGGCCCTGAGCGATGTGTGTGCTGATGGCGGCCAGTTCGTGGGGCTCGGCACCGAGGTAGCGCACCAGTCTGGCGCAGAACATCGCGGCGTAGAGGCTTGCGAACAGCAGCGTCAGCGCCAGGACAATCGCCTCCAGCTTCATATAGAACTCGTAGCGAGCGTGGCTGAGCTCGTACTGTTTTCGGGCCTCTTCCAGTTGAGCGTCGGTCAGTTGCGAAAACAGCGAGGTCAACGGGTCGATCAAGGGGTAGAGCTGTCGGGCGGCGAAGTGCTCCAGGCTCGGGCTTGAGAGATCACTGCGGTTCAGTAGCGCCTGCAAGTGCCGTAGCGGGGCTTCGGTTGCCTGCATCAGTGGGGTGATTTCGCTGATCAGTTGCACTTCGTCGGCAATCAACTGCGTCGACTGGTAGCTGAGCCAGCGTTGTTCGATCTCCGGTAACGCCAGGCTGATCTGTTCAGCGGCTTGTGCTGCTGTGTAGGCGCCGTCCCGGGCCTTGTGTATGGCGTCGACGATCCGGACGGAATACAGCTCGGAAATTTTCTTCAAGTCCTGCAGCGGGATGACCCGGTCGAGGTAAACCGTCTCCAGTCCCTGGACCGTGGAGCGCATCCCGTACAGCCCGAGTGCGCCGATGCACATCAAGCTGGTCAGCAGGGTGCCGGCAAGCAGCAGGAGATGGGTTCTGACTTTCCACTGTTTCATAGGGTGTTCCTCGCGTGAGTGACATCAAAGGGGGCTTGCTTACGAAGTCGGCGAGGATTGATGGAGGTGGAGTGGGACGCTTCTGATGTGGTTGCAGGGTGTTTCTTGAATGCACTCAATTGTGTCTCGCGTGTTACCGAACGCCCCAGCGTGGCGCAAAATCCCGCTCAAGTAACATTCGTCTCCTCCTCGCAAAACTTCTCCAAAAAAAATCGCCGCTCGCTAAACCCTTGCCCCATGGGCATTTCAGCCAGACTCAGGACTTTATTGAACGGTTCGCCAACAAGTTGGCCGCTTGATTGCATATGCTTGTATGTACAAGTAAAGACGTATGCGTATGAGTCACGGAGACTCGACCGTCGTCCACTGATTCGCCGATGTGCATTGATTGCCCATTGGCTCGCTCGCCCACTGCCTGGGTTGGTTTGGATTGATTACTGAGGAGTTCTTTTCGTGACTGAGAATAAGCCGACAAAATTTCGTGACGTTGAAATCCGCGCTGCTCGCGGTAACAAGCTGACCGCCAAGAGCTGGCTGACCGAAGCGCCGCTGCGCATGCTGATGAACAACCTCGACCCGGCAGTCGCCGAGAACCCTAAAGAACTGGTGGTTTACGGTGGTATCGGTCGTGCGGCACGTAACTGGGAATGCTACGACAAGATCGTCGAAAGCCTGACCAACCTGAACGACGACGAGACCCTGCTGGTGCAATCCGGCAAGCCGGTCGGCGTGTTCAAGACCCACAGCAACGCCCCGCGTGTACTGATCGCCAACTCCAACCTGGTGCCGCACTGGGCGAGCTGGGAACACTTCAACGAACTCGACGCCAAGGGTCTGGCCATGTACGGCCAGATGACCGCCGGCAGCTGGATCTACATCGGCAGCCAGGGCATCGTTCAAGGCACCTACGAAACCTTCGTCGAAGCCGGTCGCCAGCACTACAACGATGACCTGAAAGGCCGTTGGGTCCTGACCGCAGGTCTGGGCGGCATGGGCGGTGCTCAACCTCTGGCCGCGACGCTGGCCGGCGCTTGCTCGCTGAACATCGAATGCCAGCAGGTCAGCATCGATTTCCGTTTGAACAGCCGCTATGTCGATGAGCAAGCCACCGATCTTGACGACGCTCTGGCGCGTATCGCCAAATACACCAAGGAAGGCAAAGCGATTTCCATCGCCCTGCTGGGCAACGCGGCTGAAATCCTTCCAGAACTGGTCAAGCGCGGCGTACGCCCGGACATGGTCACCGACCAGACCAGCGCCCACGACCCGCTCAACGGTTACCTGCCAGCCGGCTGGACCTGGGACGAATACCGCGCTCGCGCCAAGACCGAGCCGGCCGCCGTGGTGAAAGCCGCCAAGCAATCGATGGCCGTGCACGTCAAGGCCATGCTGGACTTCCAGAAGATGGGGGTTCCGACCTTCGACTACGGCAACAACATCCGCCAGATGGCGCAAGAAGAAGGCGTCGAGAACGCATTCGACTTCCCGGGTTTCGTACCGGCCTACATCCGTCCACTGTTCTGCCGTGGCATCGGCCCGTTCCGCTGGGCGGCGCTGTCGGGTAATGCCGAAGACATCTACAAGACCGACGCCAAGGTCAAGGAACTGATCCCGGACGACGCCCACCTGCACAACTGGCTGGACATGGCGCGCGAGCGCATCAGCTTCCAGGGTCTGCCGGCCCGTATCTGCTGGGTAGGCCTGGGCCTGCGCGCCAAGCTCGGCCTGGCGTTCAACGAAATGGTACGCAGCGGCGAGCTGTCGGCACCGATCGTGATCGGCCGCGACCACCTGGACTCCGGTTCGGTTGCCAGCCCTAACCGCGAAACCGAATCCATGCAGGACGGTTCCGACGCCGTGTCCGACTGGCCACTGCTCAACGCCTTGCTCAACACCGCCAGCGGCGCGACCTGGGTTTCCCTGCACCACGGCGGCGGCGTCGGCATGGGCTTCTCCCAGCACTCGGGCATGGTGATTGTCTGCGACGGTACTGATGAAGCAGCTGAGCGTATTGCTCGTGTTCTGCACAACGACCCGGCCACTGGCGTTATGCGCCACGCCGACGCCGGCTACCAGATCGCGATCGACTGTGCCAAAGAGCAGGGTCTGAACCTGCCGATGATCACGGGTAAGTAACACCTGGTCGCGCAGGGGCTGGCTTGTCCGCGTGTCAGGCAAGCCAGCGCCTGTAGCAGTGCCCGCAGAGGTTGGCGATCGTCCAGGCGATAGCCCGCAGATCAAGGCGGTGACCGTACAAAAGCTGAGTGGAGCACGCCGCGCTACAGCGGACTGGCTCAATTGGACGTGGACAGGACTGGATGCCTCTTGACTGCCGTAAGCCAATTCTTGATTAGGAGCGTCACACAATGAAAATGAACAAGACTCTGCTGAGCACTTTGATTTCCGTGGGCCTGTTGGCCAGCGCAGGCGCCTCTCAGGCCGCCGGCTGGTGTGAATCCGGCAAGCCGGTGAAATTCGCCGGGCTGAACTGGGAAAGCGGCATGCTGCTGACCGACGTGATGCAGGTGGTGCTGGAGAAAGGCTACGACTGCAAGACTGACAGCCTGCCAGGCAACTCCATCACCATGGAGAACGCCCTGAGCAGCAACGATATTCAAGTCTTCGCCGAGGAGTGGGTAGGCCGCAGCGAAGTCTGGAACAAGGCCGAGAAAGCCGGCAAGGTCGTCGGTGTCGGCGCGCCGGTGGTGGGTGCCGTCGAAGGCTGGTACGTGCCGCGCTATGTGATTGAAGGCGATGCCAAGCGCAAGCTGGAAGCCAAGGCGCCGGACCTGAAAAACATTGCCGACCTGGGTAAATACTCAGCGGTGTTCAAGGACCAGGAAGAGCCGTCCAAGGGCCGTTTCTATAACTGCCCGGCTGGCTGGACCTGTGAGCTGGACAACAGCGAGATGCTCAAGAGCTATGGCCTGGAAAGCACCTACACCAACTTCCGCCCAGGCACCGGCCCGGCGCTGGATGCCGCCGTACTGTCGAGCTACAAGCGTGGCGAGCCGATCCTGTTCTACTACTGGTCGCCAACCCCGCTGATGGGCCAGATCGACGTGGTGAAGCTGGAAGAGAAGCCAGGTGTGGACAAGAGCGTGAACATCAAGGTCGGTCTGTCCAAGACCTTCCACGACGAGGCTCCGGAACTGGTCACCGTGCTCGAGAAGGTCAACCTGCCCATCGATCTGTTGAACCAGAACCTGGCGCGCATGACCAAAGAGCGGATCGAGTCGCCAAAACTGGCCAAGATCTTCCTGAAGGAACATCCTGAAGTCTGGCACGCCTGGGTGAGTGAAGACGCAGCCAAGAAAATCGACGCGGCCTTGTAGGTCAAGCCTTCCGGCTGCCGTAGGCGGCAGTCGGACACTTGATCGCAACCCCTTGATTGAGAGCCTCTTATGTTTCCTGAAAGCTTTACCTTTTCCATCGCCGACTGGGTCAACAGTTGGGTCGATTCGCTGGTCACCAACTACGGTGATGTGTTCCGCCACATCTCCGACACCCTGCTCTGGGCCATCGTCAACCTCGAAGGCCTGCTGCGTGCGGCGCCATGGTGGTTGATGCTGGCGATCGTGGCGGGCGTTGCCTGGCACGCGACCCGCAAAGTAGTGACCACGGGCGTCATTGTCGGTCTGCTGTTCCTGGTCGGTGCGGTTGGCCTGTGGGACAAGCTGATGCAGACGCTCGCGCTGATGCTGGTGGCGACGGTCATCTCGGTGCTGATCGGCGTGCCGCTGGGCATTCTGTCGGCGCGCAGCAACCGTCTGCGTTCGGTGCTGATGCCGCTGCTGGACATCATGCAGACCATGCCGAGCTTCGTGTACCTGATTCCGGTGCTGATGCTGTTCGGCCTGGGCAAGGTCCCGGCGATTTTCGCCACGGTGATCTACGCCGCGCCGCCGCTGATTCGTCTGACCGACCTGGGTATCCGCCAGGTCGACGGCGAGGTGATGGAGGCGATCAATGCGTTTGGTGCCAACCGCTGGCAGCAACTGTTCGGTGTGCAATTGCCACTGGCCCTGCCGAGCATCATGGCCGGGATCAACCAGACCACCATGATGGCCCTGTCGATGGTGGTCATCGCCTCGATGATCGGTGCCCGTGGCTTGGGTGAGGACGTGCTGGTCGGCATTCAGACCCTCAACGTCGGACGTGGCCTGGAAGCAGGTCTGGCGATCGTGATTCTCGCTGTGGTCATCGACCGCATTACCCAGGCCTACGGCCGGCCACGGCATGAGGTGAGCAAATGAGCAACGCAGCCAAGATCGAAGTCAAAAACGTCTTCAAGATTTTCGGCAATCGTTCGGCTGACGCGCTGGACATGATTCGCCAGAACAAGAGCAAAGACCAGGTGCTGGCCGAGACCGGCTGCGTGGTCGGGGTCAACGACCTGTCGCTGAGCATCGGCACCGGCGAGATCTTCGTGATCATGGGTCTGTCGGGTTCTGGCAAGTCGACACTGGTGCGCCACTTCAACCGCCTGATCGACCCGACCAGCGGCGCGATCCTGGTGGACGGCGTGGACATCCTGCAATACGACATGGAAGCACTGCGCGAGTTTCGCCGGCACAAGATCAGCATGGTGTTCCAGAGCTTCGGCCTGCTGCCCCACAAGAGTGTGCTGGACAACGTCGCCTACGGCCTGAAAGTGCGCGGCGAAAGCAAGCAAGTGTGCAGTGAGCGCGCCCTGCACTGGATCAACACCGTGGGCCTCAAAGGTTACGAAAACAAATACCCGCATCAGCTGTCCGGTGGCATGCGCCAGCGCGTCGGCCTGGCCCGGGCACTGGCGGCCGACACTGACATCATCCTGATGGACGAAGCCTTCAGCGCCCTTGACCCGCTGATCCGCGCCGAAATGCAGGACCAGTTGCTGGAGCTGCAGAAGACCTTGCACAAGACCATCGTGTTCATCACCCATGACCTCGATGAAGCCGTGCGCATCGGCAACCGTATCGCGATCCTCAAGGACGGCCGCCTGATCCAGGTTGGCACGCCGAAAGAGATCCTGCATTCGCCGGCGGATGAGTACGTTGACCGTTTCGTGCAGCGGCGCGCGGCGGTGGTTTGAGTGTCGATGATGGCGAGACTGTTGTGTGGCGAGGGAGCTTGCTCCCGTTCGACCGCGTAGCGGTCGCAGAATGTTTGGGGCTGCTTCGCACCCCAGCGGGAGCAAGCTCCCTCGCCACGGGTGTAACGCATCAACAAAGTTTGTATGAGGCTTCAAATGTCCCAGACTGAAAAAAACGTTATCGCCGATACCCCGTTGCGTTGGCAGGATGTGGTGGCGGTCGCACGGGGTGGCGCGCAGCTTGAGCTGGCGGCCAGTACCTGGGCGCGGATCGAAAACGCCCAGGCCATCGTCCAGCGCATCGTCGTCAGCGGCGAACGCGCCTATGGCGTCAACACCGGTCTAGGCGCGCTGTGCAACGTCTCCCTGCAAGGCGAGCAGTTGAGCCAGCTATCGCGCAACACCTTGCTCAGCCACGCCTGTGGCGTTGGCGCGCCACTGACGAACGAGCAGACCCGGGCGATCATTTGCGCGGCGATCCTCAACTACAGCAATGGTAAGTCCGGCGTGCACCGGCAAGTTGTCGAAGGGCTGCTGGCGCTGCTCAACCGGGGCATCACCCCACAAGTGCCGTCCCAAGGCTCGGTGGGTTACCTGACGCACATGGCCCACATCGGCGTTGCCCTGCTGGGTGTCGGCAATGTCAGCTACCGCGGGCAGATCGTCCCGGCGCAGCAAGCCTTGGCCGAAGAAGGTCTGAAGCCGGTCGTTCTCGGCGCCAAAGACGGCCTGTGCCTGGTCAACGGCACGCCGTGCATGAGCGGCCTCAGCTGCCTGGCCCTGGCCGACGCTACCCATTTGCTGCAATGGGCCGACGTGATCGGCGCCATGAGCTTCGAAGCCCAGCGCGGTCAGATCGCGGCGTTCGATGCCGAGATCATTGCGCTCAAACCGCACCCGGGCATGCAGCAGGTGGGGATCAACCTGCGGGCCTTGCTCGATGGCAGCGAAGTGATCGCGTCCAGCCTGGGTATTCGTACTCAAGATGCCCTGAGCATTCGTTCGATCCCGCAGGTTCACGGCGCTGCCCGCGATCAGCTGGCACACGCGACCCGGCAGATTGAAACCGAGCTCAACGGCGTTTCCGACAACCCGATGCTGTTGGGCACGCCGGACAACTTCCGGGTGGTGTCCCAGGCTAACCCCCACGGTCAGTCGGTGGCCATGGCGGCCGACCTGCTGGCGATTGCCATGGCGGAAATCGGCTCGATTGCCGAACGTCGCCTCGATCGCTTGATCAACCCGCACGTCAGTGGCCTGCCGGCGTTCCTGGTAGCCAATCCCGGGGTGAACTCCGGGATGATGATCGTCCAGTACGTCGCAGCCTCGCTGTGTGCGCAAAACCGTCAGTTGGCGCAACCGGCGGTACTCGACAACTACGTGACCTCGGGCCTGCAGGAAGACCACCTGAGCCTGGGCACCAACGCGGCGCTGAAGCTGCACGGGGTGCTGGAAAACTGCACGCAGATCCTCGCCATCGAGTACCTGTTGGCCGCCCAGGCATTCGAATTCCTGAAGGAGCAGCGTTTCGGCGCCGGTACCGACACCGCCTGGCGCCTGCTGCGCGAGCGCGTTGCGGCCTACGACCAGGACCGCTGGCTGGCACCGGACATCGCCAGTGCGGCCTCGATTTTGAAAGACCCGACATTGCTGCACAACGCTTTACCGACCCTGAACTGATATCGACCCAGCCAGCGTGCCAAGGCGCTAACCCCCCTCAAAAAGCGGGAAGCGACGGACAACGGAATTATCCGGAGCGTCTGGTTAGTTAATAGAAAACTCTCAAAAGGAGAATGAATGTGACTGCGCTGAACCTTATCCCAGGCCAACTGAGCCTTGCCCAACTGCGTGCCGTGTACCAACAACCGGTCAGCGTTACGCTGGACGACAGTGCATCGGAGCAAATCGAAGCCAGCGTTGCCTGCGTGGAACAGATCCTCGCGGAAAACCGCACGGCCTACGGCATCAACACCGGTTTCGGCCTGCTGGCCTCGACCCGTATTGCCAGCGAAGACCTGGAAAACCTCCAGCGCTCGCTGGTGTTATCCCACGCCGCCGGTGTCGGCGAGCCGATCTCCGACGCCCTGGTGCGCCTGATCATGGTGCTCAAGGTCAACAGCCTGAGCCGTGGCTTCTCCGGTATTCGCCGGGTAGTGATCGACGCGCTGATCGCCCTGATCAACGCCGAGGTCTACCCGCACATCCCATTGAAAGGCTCGGTCGGTGCGTCCGGCGACCTGGCGCCTCTGGCCCACATGTCGCTGGTGCTGCTGGGCGAAGGCAAGGCCCGTTACAAAGGTGAATGGCTGCCGGCCACCGAAGCGCTGAAAGTTGCCGGCCTGACCCCGCTGACCCTGGCCGCCAAAGAAGGCCTGGCCCTGCTCAACGGCACTCAAGTGTCGACTGCTTACGCCCTGCGTGGCCTGTTCGAAGGTGAAGACCTGTTCGCTGGCGCCCTGGCGCTGGGTGGCCTGACCGTTGAAGCGGTACTGGGCTCGCGCTCGCCGTTCGATGCGCGGATCCATGCTGCCCGTGGCCAGAAAGGCCAGATCGACGCTGCCGCGGCTTACCGCGACCTGCTGGGCGAGCGCAGTGAAGTGTCCGATTCGCACGAGAACTGCGAGAAGGTTCAGGACCCGTACTCCCTGCGTTGCCAGCCACAAGTCATGGGCGCCTGCCTGACCCAGTTCCGCCAGGCCGCTGAAGTGTTGGCGATCGAAGCCAACGCCGTATCGGACAACCCGCTGGTGTTCGCGGCTGAAGGTGACGTGATCTCCGGCGGTAACTTCCACGCCGAACCCGTTGCCATGGCCGCCGACAACATGGCCCTGGCCATCGCTGAAATCGGCTCCCTGAGCGAACGCCGCATCTCGTTGATGATGGACAAGCACATGTCGCAACTGCCGCCGTTCCTGGTGGCCAACGGTGGCGTGAACTCCGGCTTCATGATCGCCCAGGTAACCGCGGCCGCACTGGCCAGCGAGAACAAGGCGTTGTCCCATCCGCATTCGGTGGACAGCCTGCCGACTTCCGCCAACCAGGAAGACCACGTGTCCATGGCCCCGGCGGCTGGCAAGCGCCTGTGGGAAATGGCCGAGAACACCCGTGGTGTCCTCGCGGTCGAGTGGCTGGCTGCCTGCCAGGGCCTGGACCTGCGCGACGGCCTGAAAACCTCGTCGAAACTGGAAAAAGCCCGCAGCACCTTGCGCGCCAAAGTGCCGTTCTACGAGAAAGACCGTTTCTTCGCACCGGACATCAATGCCGCGAGCGAGCTGCTGGCATCGCGCTGCCTGAATGAGCTGGTCGTAGCGAAATTGCTGCCGAGCCTGTAAGTCCGATGATCGTTCCCACGCAGGAGCGTGGGAACGATCAACATGACGATTTCCCCGATAAGAATAATTAGGGACGAGAAATGCAACAGCCAGATAAAGGCTTGAAACGCGGGCTATCCGCCCGACATATTCGCTTCATGGCACTGGGGTCGGCGATCGGCACCGGGCTTTTCTACGGTTCTGCCTCGGCCATCCAGATGGCCGGCCCGGCCGTGCTGCTGGCCTACCTGATTGGTGGCGCAGCGGTGTTCATGGTCATGCGCGCCCTCGGCGAGATGGCGGTGCATAACCCGGTTGCAGGCTCTTTCGGTCAGTACGCCAGCACCTACCTGGGGCCGATGGCCGGCTTCATCCTGGGGTGGACCTATGCCTTCGAGATGATCATCGTCTGCCTGGCGGACGTCACCGCGTTCGGCATCTATATGGGCTTCTGGTTCCCGGAGGTCGCGCGCTGGGTCTGGGTATTGGGCATCGTGCTGCTGATCGGCGGGCTTAATCTGTGCAACGTCAAAGTCTTCGGTGAGATGGAGTTCTGGCTGTCGCTACTGAAAGTCGCTGCCATCGTCGCGATGATCCTCGGCGGTTTCGGCATCATGCTGTTCGGGATCGGCTCGGCCAGCACCGAACAGGCCACCGGCCTGGACAACCTCTGGGCCCATGGCGGCTTCATGCCTAACGGCATTGGTGGCGTGATCGCATCGTTGGCCGTGGTGATGTTCGCTTTCGGTGGTATCGAAATCATCGGTATCACGGCGGGTGAAGCCAAGGACCCACAGCGGGTGATTCCAAGGGCGATCAATGCGGTGCCACTGCGGATTCTGTTGTTCTACGTGCTGACATTGTTTGTGCTGATGGCCATCTATCCGTGGCCGCAGATTGGCAGCCAGGGCAGCCCGTTCGTGCAGATCTTCGACAACCTGGGCATCAGCTCGGCGGCGACCATCCTCAACATCGTGGTGATCTCGGCGGCAGTCTCGGCGATCAACAGCGACATCTTTGGTGCCGGCCGCATGATGTACGGTCTGGCCCAGCAAGGTCATGCACCAAAAAGTTTTGCCCAACTGTCGAAACAGGGCGTGCCCTGGATGACCGTGGTGGTGATGGGTGCTGCGTTGCTCGGCGGCGTGGTGTTGAACTACCTGATCCCGAAAGACGTGTTCCTGGTGATCGCCTCGATTGCGACCTTCGCGACCGTCTGGGTCTGGTTGATGATCCTGGTCACTCAGGTGGCCATGCGTCGCTCCATGACTCGCGAGCAAGTCGCTCAGTTGCACTTCCCGGTTCCGTTCTGGCCTTATGCACCGGCAGCGGCGATTGTGTTCATGCTGTTCGTCTTCGGCGTACTGGGTTACTTCCCGGATACCCAGGCGGCGCTGGTGGTCGGCGCGGTGTGGATCGTGCTGCTGGTGATCGCTTACAAGCTGTGGGTCAAACCGGCGGCCGGGCAAGCGGTCGAGGTCACCCCCGACTCTTCTTTGTCCCATCGATAACCTAACGGAGGCCTCGGATGAAAACTCTCTGGCAACACTGCCACGTTGCAAGCATGGCGCAGGGCACTTACTCGATCATCGAGGATGCCGCCATCGTGACGTCAGGTGCGCACATTGAGTGGATTGGTCCACGTAGCGAGCTGCCGTCCGATTATTACCCCGAGGTCCATGACCTCGCGGGGGCCTGGGTCACTCCGGGCCTGATCGACTGCCACACCCATACGGTGTTCGGCGGTAACCGCAGTGGCGAGTTCGAACAACGTCTGCAAGGCGTCAGTTATGCCGAGATCGCAGCCGCCGGTGGTGGCATTGCCAGCACCGTGCGCGCGACTCGCGCAGCGAGCGAGGACGAGCTGTTTGCCAGTGCCGCCAAGCGCCTGAAAAGCCTGCTGCGTGACGGTGTGACCAGCATCGAGATGAAATCCGGTTATGGCCTGGACCTGGCCAGCGAGCGGAAAATCCTGCGGGTGATCCGTCGTCTTGGCGCCGAACTGCCGGTCAGCGTGCGCAGCACCTGCCTGGCCGCTCACGCCTTGCCGCCGGAGTACGCCGACCGCGCCGACGACTACATCGACCATATCTGCAGCGAAATGCTCCCGGCACTGGCAGCCGAAGGGCTGGTGGATGCGGTGGATGCGTTCTGCGAGTACCTGGCGTTTTCGCCGGCCCAGGTCGAGCGGGTGTTCATCGCCGCACAGAAGCTCGGTTTGCCGGTGAAACTGCACGCCGAGCAGCTGTCGTCCCTGCACGGTTCCAGCCTGGCGGCGCGTTATCACGCGTTGTCGGCGGATCACCTGGAGTTCATGACCGAAGACGATGCCATTGCCATGGCTGCCTCCGGTACCGTTGCGGTGTTACTGCCGGGGGCTTTCTATTTCCTGCGTGAAACCCAGTTGCCGCCAATGGAGGCCTTGCGCAAGCACCAGGTGAAGATCGCCATCGCCAGCGATCTCAACCCCGGTACTTCACCGGCGTTGTCGGTGCGCTTGATGCTGAACATGGCCTGCACCTGTTTCCGCATGACCCCGGAAGAGGCCCTGGCGGGCGCGACCATCCATGCGGCCAAGGCCTTGGGCATGGAACAGACCCATGGCTCGCTGGAAGTGGGCAAAGTCGCTGACTTCGTCGCCTGGCAGATCGATCGTCCGGCCGACCTGTCGTACTGGTTGGGCGGCGACCTGGAAAAACGCGTCGTGCGTCACGGCGTTGAAGTCGAGTTATAGGAGAACAGCTGTGGATAAGGTTCTGAACTTCAAACAAGGCCGGGTGCCGCTGCTGATCAGCATGCCCCATGCCGGTGTGCGCCTGACGCCTGCGGTCGAGGCCGGTTTGATCCCTGAGGCACGCAGCCTGCCGGACACGGACTGGCACATTCCAACGCTCTACGAGTTTGCCGCTGAACTGGGCGCCAGCACCCTGGCGGCGGAGTACTCACGGTTCGTCATCGACCTTAATCGTCCGTCCGACGACAAGCCGCTGTACGTCGGTGCGACTACCGGCCTGTACCCAGCGACGTTGTTTGATGGCGTGCCGTTGTTCCGCGAAGGGCTGGAGCCGTCCGCGCAGGAACGTGCTACCTACCTGGAACAGATCTGGACGCCGTACCACGGCACCTTGCAGCAGGAGTTGGCGCGACTCAAAGCCGAGTTCGGCTACGCGCTGCTGTTCGATGCCCATTCGATCCGCTCGGTGATCCCGCACCTGTTCGACGGCAAGCTGCCGGACTTCAACCTGGGCACCTTCAATGGCGCCAGTTGCGATCCACAGCTGGCCAGCCAACTGGAAGCCATCTGTGCCCGGCACCCGGACTACAGTCATGTACTCAACGGGCGCTTCAAGGGTGGTCACATCACCCGGCATTACGGAAACCCGGCGGAAAACATTCATGCGGTGCAACTGGAGTTGGGCCAGTGCACCTATATGGAAGAGTTCGAGCCGTTCCGCTATCGCCCCGACCTGGCGGCGCCGACCCAGGTGGTGTTGAAAGAACTGCTGCAAGGGCTACTGGCCTGGGGGCAGCAGCACTACAAGGGTTAAAGATCAAAAGATCGCAGCCTGCGGCAGCTCCTACTGGGGTACACAAAACCTGTAGGAGCTGCCGCAGGCTGCGATCTTTTAGTCGCCACCGTGCAAACACGGTCGCCACAGGTCGCTTTCACCGCTCGTCTGCTGCGTAATGCCCTGGTCACGGTGCACATAGACACCGGCCCGACAATAATCCGCTGCCGTACGAGACCCTTCTGATGAAAAGACGGTTCACCCGCTGTCTCTCAATCTTCTGCGGCACCGCTCTGTTGAGCGCCGGCGCCATGGCCGCTGACGCCTCCTCCTGTAAAACCGTACGCATGGGCGTGGTCAACTGGACCGACGTGATCGCCACCAGCGGCATGGCCGATGTGCTGCTCAATGGCCTTGGCTACGAAAGTAAGCAGACCAGCGCCGTGCAGCAAATCATCTTCGCCGGCATCCGCGACAATCGCCTGGATATCTTCCTTGGTTACTGGAAACCAATCACTTCGGCCTGAAGGACTTCAAACTGATCGAATCCGGTGAGGCGGGCATGCTCGCTGCCGTTCAGCGTGCGGTGAATCGCAAGGCGTTCGTAGTGTTCGTCGGCTGGCCCCCACCCCCGATGAACATCAACATGAAGATCGCCTACCTGACCGGCAGCGAAGACGTCTACGGGTCGAACGAAGGGGCGGCGACTGTCTCCACCGTGACCGCTCCCGATTACGCCAAGCGGTGCCCGAACGTCAATCGCCTGCTGGAAAACCTGACTTTCACCGCCGCTCAGGAAAGTCAGTTGATGGTGCCGATCATGGAGCGCCAGACGCCCCCAGGACGTCGCCAAAAAATGGCTGCGTGACCATCCGGAAGATCTTCAGCGCTGGCTGGCGGGTGTCAGCAGTGTTGATGGCAAGGATGGTGTGACCACGGTTCAGGCCAGCCTGAAAAACTGATGACAACCTATCCTTTATCAGAACAGCTTTCGGCGTTCGTCGACAAAACCCTGAGTTTCTACAGCACCGAAAGCAGCCTGAACGGGTTGCGCCAGGCGTGTGTGTGCCCTTTCAACTGGACCCCGAACGCACGCTGGTGGTCGGTGACAGTGCGGGTGGCAATCTTGCTGCTGCACTATGTCTGGCGTTGCGCGACGCCGGTGAGCCGTTGCCGGCTGCGCAGGTCCTGATCTGTCCGGGGCTGGGGGGCGATCACCGGTTAGCGTCGCGCAGTGAATGCTTTGATGCGCCATTGCTCAGCAGCAATGTGGATTGCTATAACGCGTTGTACTTGCGCGGCACGGCCAAGCCGGGAGCCTATGCGATGCCGTTGCTCGCCGCGGATTTCAGCGAACTGCCACCGGCATGGATTGCGGTGGCGCAGTTCGATCCGCTGCGTGATGACGGCGGGCTCTATGCCGAACGGCTGAATGCCGCCGCTGTATTACGGCGTGGGGCTGGTTCACGTTGTTTGCGGGCGCGAGGGCAGGCTGACGAGGTGGATGCATTGTACGAAACGCTCCTCGGTTATCTGGCGGCAAAACTCTGATTGATGGCAGCCGTTTGTCGCAACTGTCATTTGTGACAGGTGTTTTGCGCCTCTGATTGCCGTAACAATCTCCTGGCAGCGCAGCAATTTTGCTCGAATAAGGAGTGCTCAAGTCATGACAGGCATAGAACAGGTTTCACTCGAAAAAACAGTCGATGCTTCTGGAACTCAAAATATTCCGCCTCCGGTGATTGAGTGGCCTAAAGAAGGTATTGAGCATGATGGCGTTAATGTCCGCTGCGCGGGTACCTGTCTGGAGGGTGCCGTCGTGGAAATATTGTTTGCCTTTACATGGGAGCCCGTACCGGCGATTGGCACCAATTGGTGTATTACGTTGAATAACGTTGGGCCAGGGGCTAGACGTATTCAGGTGCGGCAAACCCTTGATGGCGTTGTTTCAAATCCAGCCGAGGAGCGTAACTTCCATGTACGAAAACCATCCTCGGTGGCTGCACCGATGGTGACTGCGCCGGCAGCTTTCAATAGTTTTGCTGCTGTAGGTGACAATGTCTTGTTCTCGGGCCCTCATGTATCGGGGGAAGCGATTTACATCCGGGATGTGGATGACACCTTGTTAGGGACGGGCGATGTGGATGGAGCTTTTTGGTATTTCAGCCACAGCTGGGAAGAAGCCCAAATATCCTACGTTAAGATCACGAAGGTAGTTAACAATGTTGTTTCTCACGTTACGGAACGCTGGATCGGTATAGGGCTGGAGAACAATAAGCTAAAAATAACCATTACTAATCCCCCCAATGAAAGTGTTTACGCGGTGGGTGGTTATGCCGATTTCACGGGCATTTGTACACCAACTTCGAACACGCGCGGTGATGCTTATGTGGGAATCATGCCCCCCTATCCGATGGGTAATGTAGGACATGTAATCGGCAATCGTTGGTACGTACGCCTCGGGCCGCTGTCCCGGGCTGGTCGTCATTTTCTATATGTTATTGTGACTGATGGACACGAAAGAAGAATATCTGGACGGAACGAAAGCTTGGAAATCGGCGTAGTTGATGCCGGTGAAAACCCCCATCCACCATTACTAATGGAGCCTCGCTTTGGAGATCGTTTCTTTTACGGTGACGTCGTGGTGGCCGAAGGACTTTGTGAAGTAGGTGCTACCGTTGAAGTATTTGACTATCGGGGTTCCTGGTCGATCGAAGCAGAGGTCGTGGGTAATAAGTGGAGTGCCTCGCTCATGCTTGGCCGTGGCACTCATCTCATCGCAGCGCGGCAGACTAAAGACGGTCTAGTTTCCCCGAACAGTGGGATGGTTCAGTTTGCCGTGGATTAAGGATCAACGGATTGTCGTCGCCACTTGTATCCGCCTCGACTCATCGAACCGATCGAGTTCGCCGTGGCGCAACCGTTTCAATTGACCATGAGGATTGAAGGTTAAGCCTAAAATCGCCATTTCAACCAATTCGCTGAGATGGCGGTTTTTCTGTTTGCGGGGGCACCCTTTTCCTCGTGGTCTGTCGCCGGCATTCATCACGGTGGCGCAGTCCGATCCTCTGCTCTGGTATCTCGCGGCAAAACTCTGACTCTCCAAGGACATGCTCATTGCACCATTCGGGTTTATGATGCCGGACGGCAGAATAATAGAAGTCCCCCCAGGGATGACCTCGACCCCTTACGGAGCGCGCAATGCAGACTTTGTACCCGCAGATCAAACCCTACGCCCGGCACGATCTGGCCGTCGATGAAACCCACACGCTGTATGTCGACGAGAGCGGTTCACCGGAAGGTTTGCCGGTGGTGTTCATTCATGGCGGCCCGGGGGCGGGTTGCGATGCACAGAGCCGGCGCTACTTCGATCCGAATCTGTATCGCATTGTCACCTTCGATCAGCGTGGTTGCGGCCGTTCGACCCCGCATGCCAGCCTGGAAAACAACACCACCTGGGATCTGGTCGCCGACCTGGAGCGGATTCGCCAGCATCTGGGCATCGAAAAATGGGTGCTGTTCGGCGGCTCCTGGGGCTCGACCCTGTCTCTGGCCTATGCGCAAACCCATCCTGAGCGTGTGCACGGTCTGATTCTGCGCGGGATCTTTCTTTGCCGTCCGCAGGAAATCGAATGGTTCTACCAGGCCGGCGCCAGCCGCCTGTTCCCTGACTACTGGCAGGACTACATCGCGCCCATCCCCCACGACGAACGCGACGACCTGCTCAATGCATTCCACAAGCGTCTGGTCGGTAACGACCAGATTGCCCAGATGCACGCGGCCAAGGCCTGGTCGCTCTGGGAAGGCCGTACGGCCACCCTGCGCCCGAACCCGCTGGTGGTCGATCGCTTCTCCGAGCCGCAGCGCGCACTGTCGATTGCCCGGATCGAATGCCACTATTTCACCAACAATGCGTTTCTCGAGCCTGACCAGTTGATCCGCAACATGGGCAAGATCGCCCATTTGCCGGGGGTCATCGTCCACGGCCGCTACGACGTGATCTGCCCGCTGGACAATGCCTGGGAGTTGCATCAGAACTGGCCCAACAGTGAGCTGCAGGTGATCCGCGACGCCGGTCACGCGGCGTCCGAACCGGGGATCACCGATGCCTTGGTGCGCGCAGCCAGCCAGATGGCGCGGCGCTTGCTCGATCTGCCGCCTGAAGAAGCATGAAGGGCCTGCTACAGCGCGTGCGTGGCGCGCGAGTCGAAGTGGCGGGGGAGATTGTGGGTGCTGTCGACCAAGGGCTACTGGTGTTGGTGGCCGTGGAGCCGGACGACACCAAGGCCAGTGCCGACAAACTTCTGCATAAGCTGCTTAACTATCGGGTGTTCAGCGACGCCGAGGGCAAGATGAATCTGTCCCTGGCCGATGTCGAGGGTGGTTTGCTGTTGGTCTCGCAGTTCACCCTGGCCGCCGACACCAAGAACGGGTTGCGCCCGAGCTTTTCTACCGCAGCCCCACCGGCACTGGGAGAAGCGCTTTTTGACTATTTATTAGCCAGGGCGCAACAGTTGCATGGCAAAGTCGCATCGGGCAGATTTGGCGCGGATATGCAGGTGCACCTGGTCAATGACGGCCCGGTGACCTTCCTGTTGCAGACCTGAAAGCGTTTGAAACATCTTTTCAGGCGTATTTCAGGGTGAAACAGGGGTTTTTCGCGATAAATACTTTGTTACCCCTGATGCGTTGTAACGCGGGCTACTAGATAATCCCGCGCTACGGGGATCAGCGTTCGTTGGCCCATTTTTGACTTAGGTAGAGACTTGTTCGCGACCGTTTGGGGAATCATTTTGCCCCAGCGGAGTCGGAACAATGCTCGCCAACCTGGCGCATAGATAGCTAGCCGTTGGTTTTTTGATTTGTTTTCGGCGAGGGTTGCTCGTGATTGTTAGTCCCTGTAATGCACCAAGAATGTCTGCTAAACGGTTACGTAATGCACTGGTGACGGGCTCTGCACTGCTTTGCCTGCTCAGCGCCGGCCAGCTTTGGGCATTCAACCTGGATGATGTGGCGGTCAAGGCAAAAGAGCTGGCCGGGAAGAAGTACGAAGCCCCGCGCAGCAATCTGCCAAACGAATTCCGTGAAATGAAGTTCGCGGATTATCAAAAAATCCGCTTCCTGACCGAAAAAGCTGAATGGGCCGACAAGAAAACCCCGTTCAAGCTGTCGTTCTATCACCAGGGCATGCACTTCGACACGCCGGTGAAGATCAACGAAATCACCGCCAGCACCGTTGAAGAGATCAAGTACGACCCGAATCGTTTCGATTTCGGCGACGTGAAGTTCGATCCCAAGGCCACCGAACAACTGGGTTATGCCGGTTTCCGTGTGCTGTACCCGGTCAACAAGGCCGACAAGCAAGACGAAATCATGACCATGCTCGGCGCGAGTTACTTCCGCGTCGTCGGCAAGGGCCATGTCTATGGCCTGTCTGCCCGTGGCCTGGCCATCGACACCGCACTGCCGTCGGGTGAAGAGTTCCCGCGCTTCACCGAATTCTGGATCGAGCAGCCAAAACCGACCGACAAGCACCTGGTGATTTTCGCCCTGCTGGATTCGCCGCGTGCCACCGGTGCCTACCGCCTGACCCTGCGTCCGGGCAGCGACACTGTTGTCGACGTCAAGGCGCAGATGTTCCTGCGTGACAAGGTCAGCAAGCTGGGGATTGCCCCGCTGACCAGCATGTTCCTGTTCGGCGCCAACCAGCCGTCGAAAGTCCTCAACTACCGTCGCGAACTGCACGATTCCAGCGGTCTGTCGATCCATGCCGGTAACGGCGAGTGGATCTGGCGCCCGTTGAACAACCCGAAACACTTGGCCGTGAGCAACTTCCAGGTTGAGAACCCGCGTGGTTTCGGTCTGCTGCAGCGTGGTCGTGACTTCAGCCATTACGAAGACCTCGATGACCGTTACGACAAGCGCCCAAGCGCCTGGATCGAGCCAAAGGGCGACTGGGGCAAAGGCACTGTCGACCTCGTAGAGATCCCGACCGCCGACGAAACCAACGACAACATCGTTGCCTTCTGGAGCCCGGAAAAACTGCCGGAAGCAGGTCAGCCGCTGGACTTCGCGTACCGCATGCACTGGACCATCGACGAGGCTTCCCTGCACTCGCCGGACAGCGCCTGGGTTGAACAGACCCTGCGTTCCACCGGTGACGTGAAGCAGTCCAACCTGATTCGCCAGCCGGACGGCAGCGTCGCCTACCTGGTGGACTTCGAAGGCCCGTCCCTGCAGGCCCTGCCGGAGACGGCCGAAGTGCGTAGCCAGGTGAGCGTGGGTGACAACGCCGAACTGGTCGAGAACAGCGTGCGCTACAACCCTGAAACCAAGGGCTGGCGCCTGACGCTGCGCATGAAGATCAAGGACCCGAGCAAGTCCACCGAGATGCGCGCGGCCCTGGTCAAGGACGTTACCCCTGTCGAGCCAGCCAAGACCCTGGTAGCCACCTCGAACTCCGCTGTTGCCAAGGCTGACAAGGTCGCCGCCAAACAGCAGGAGAAGAAAGACAAGGAAGCCAGGCAGGCTGAAGCCCAGCAAGCTGGCAACGATGCCAAGGACAAGGACAAGGACAACAAAGACGCCAAGCAGCCTGTGGCTGCCGACGCGAACCCAGCCACACCACTCTCCACCTCAGAGTCAGCGGTTAAAACCGAGCAAGTCTTGACCGAGACCTGGAGCTATCAGTTGCCTGCCGATGAGTAATTCCCAAGCACAGCCAGAGTCTCTCAGCGAGTACCTGGCCCACCTGCCAATGACCGATGAGCAGCGCGCCGAACTGGCGGGCTGCAAGTCCTTCAGCGAGCTGCATGAGCGCCTGTCGTCCAGGACGTTCGACGAACCGGTCGAGGCTGCACAAGCCTCGGTGGGTCGTCGACTGACCCTCAATTCCGCGCAGGAGTTGGAGGACGCCGAGATGCTGGCGCTCGACGCCAGCGGTCGGGTGTGCCTGAAGGCCACCCCACCGATTCGTCGGACCAAGGTCGTACCCGAGCCATGGCGTACCAACATCCTGGTGCGTGGCTGGCGGCGCCTGACCGGGCGTACCAACCCGCCGAACCCGCCGAAAGATGAGCGTGTGTTGCCGGCCGCGCGCTGGCGTACCGTCGGTTCGATCCGTCGCTACATCCTGTTGGTGCTGATGCTCGGCCAGACCATCGTCGCCGGCTGGTACATGAAAGGCATCATGCCGTACCAGGGCTGGTCGTTCGTCGATCTGGACGAGGTTCTGCATCAACCACTGATGCAAACCGCCACTCAGGTGCTGCCGTATGCCTTGCAAACCAGCATCCTGATTCTGTTCGGGATTCTGTTCTGCTGGGTCTCGGCCGGTTTCTGGACGGCGCTGATGGGCTTCCTCGAGTTGCTCACCGGGCATGACAAGTACCGCATTTCCGGTAAAAGCGCCGGTAACGAGCCGATTCCCAAGGACGCTCGTACCGCCTTGGTGATGCCGATCTGCAACGAAGACGTCCCACGGGTGTTCGCCGGTTTGCGCGCAACCTTCGAGTCGGTCGCTGCGACCGGTGACCTGGATCGATTCGACTTCTTCGTCCTCAGTGACAGTAATGATTCCGACATCTGCGTGGCCGAGCAGCAGGCCTGGCTGGACGTCTGCCGCGAAGCCAAGGGCTTCGGCAAGATCTTCTACCGCCGCCGTCGCCGCCGCGTGAAGCGCAAGAGCGGTAACCTCGACGACTTCTGCCGTCGTTGGGGCGGTGACTACAAGTACATGGTCGTGCTCGACGCTGACTCGGTGATGAGCGGTGAGTGCCTGACCAGTCTGGTGCGCTTGATGGAAGCCACGCCGGACGCCGGGATCATCCAGACCGCGCCGCGTGCGTCGGGCATGGACACCCTGTATGCGCGGATGCAGCAGTTCGCCACCCGTGTCTACGGTCCGCTGTTCACGGCCGGCCTGCACTTCTGGCAACTGGGCGAATCCCACTACTGGGGTCACAACGCGATCATCCGCATGAAGCCGTTCATCGAGCACTGCGCCCTGGCGCCGTTGCCCGGTAAAGGTGCCTTTGCGGGGGCCATCCTGTCCCACGACTTCGTTGAAGCTGCGCTGATGCGCCGTGCCGGCTGGGGCGTGTGGATTGCCTACGACCTGCCGGGCAGCTATGAAGAACTGCCGCCGAACCTGCTGGATGAACTCAAGCGTGACCGTCGCTGGTGCCACGGCAACCTGATGAACTTCCGCCTGTTCCTGGTCAAGGGCATGCACCCGGTGCACCGTGCGGTGTTCCTGACCGGCGTGATGTCCTACCTGTCGGCACCGCTGTGGTTCTTCTTCCTGGTGTTGTCGACGGCGCTGCTGGCGGTCAACACGCTGATGGAGCCGCAGTACTTCCTGGAGCCGCGCCAACTGTATCCGCTGTGGCCGCAATGGCATCCGGACAAGGCCATCGCCCTGTTCTCGACCACCATTGTGCTGCTGTTCCTGCCGAAGTTGCTGAGCATCATCCTGATCTGGGCCAAGGGCGCGAAAGAGTTCGGCGGCAAGTTCAAGGTGACGATGTCGATGCTGCTGGAGATGTTGTTCTCTATGCTGCTGGCGCCGGTGCGGATGATCTTCCACACCCGTTTCGTGCTCGCCGCGTTCCTCGGCTGGGCCGCGACCTGGAACTCGCCACAGCGTGACGACGACTCCACGCCGTGGAGCGAAGCGGTCAAGCGCCACGGTCCGCAGACCCTGCTGGGCTTCTTCTGGGCCTTGCTGGTGATCTGGCTGAACCCGAGCTTCCTGTGGTGGCTGGTGCCGATCGTTGGCTCGCTGATGCTGTCGATCCCGGTGTCGGTGATCTCCAGTCGCGTGGGCCTGGGCCTGAAATCCCGTGACGAGAGCCTGTTCCTGATTCCCGAGGAATACAATCCGCCACAGGCCTTGCTGGCGACTGACCAGTACACCCACGAAAACCGTTGGCATGCCCTGAACGACGGCTTTATCCGTGCCGTGGTCGACCCGCAGCAGAACGCCCTGGCGTGCTCGCTGGCGACCTCGCGTCACGGTCAGGCCGAGCCGATCGAGTGGCTGCGCACCGAGCGGGTCAGGCATGCCCTGAAAGTCGGGCCTGCCGGGTTGAACAACCATGACCGCCTGCAATTGCTCAGCGATCCGGTGGCCCTGGCTCGCCTGCATGAGCAGGTCTGGAGCGAAGGCCATGCCGAGTGGCTGGGCGCGTGGCGAGACTCGGTGAAAGCCGACCCTCATGCACCGCTGTTGCCGCTCAAGCCGGCCATAATCCAGGCGCAACCAGCCTGATGAGAAAGCCCCGCTAACCCGCGGGGCTTTTTTTTAGCGGATTTTCTGTAACCCCTTGTGCAAACGGCCGAGTGCGTTAGCATCGCTCCCTTCCTTGGTACGCCCGGACAACTTTTTGTCCGTATCTGCCGGTTTTCCAAAGGAAAACGGCGATTTGCGCGCCTTACTACAAAAAGATTGGGGACTTTGATGATGAAGAAGTATCTCTCGATGCTGCTGCTCGGCGTCACGGCACTGGTTGCAGTCAACGCGGCGCAAGCCGGCGCCATCGACGACGCGGTCAAGCGCGGCACGCTGAAAGTCGGCATGGACCCGACTTACATGCCGTTCGAAATGACCAACAAGCGCGGCGAAATCATCGGCTTCGAAGTCGATCTCCTCAAGGCCATGACCAAGGCCATGGGCGTCAAGCTGGAGCTGGTGTCCACCGGCTATGACGGGATCATCCCGGCCCTGTTGACCGACAAGTTCGACATGATCGGCAGCGGCATGACCCTGACCCAGGAACGCAACCTGCGCCTGAACTTCAGCGAACCCTTCATCGTGGTCGGCCAGACCCTGCTGATCCGCAAGGAACTGGAAGGCACCATCAAGTCCTACAAAGACCTGAACACCGCTGACTACCGCATCACCTCCAAGCAGGGCACCACCGGCGAGATGGTCGCCAGGAAACTGATCTCCAAGGCCAAGTACCACGGCTACGACAACGAGCAGGAAGCCGTGCTCGACGTGGTCAACGGCAAGGCCGATGCCTTTATCTACGACGCACCGTACAACGTGGTCGCGGTCAACAAGGTTGGCAACGGCAAACTGGTGTTCCTCGACAAGCCGTTCACCTACGAGCCACTGGCCTTCGGTCTGAAGAAGGGCGACTACGACAGCCTCAACTTCATCAACAACTTCCTGAACCAGATCCACGAAGACGGCACCTACGATCGCATCCATGACAAGTGGTTCAAAGACACCGCTTGGCAAAAAGACATGGAGTAAGGCCGATCTTTGTGGCGAGGGAGCTTGCTCCCGCTCGGCTGCGAAGCAGTCGTAAACCGGTTGACTCGTTCTACCCGACGTTGCGCGGTGGCTGATTTCAGGGCCGCTTCGCACCCCAGCGGGAGCAAGCTCCCTCGCCACAGAGGGAGCGGGCGCCCTGATCGTTATGGATTTACCCTTAGATGAAACATAAAAAACCCCAATGGCCCTGGCACGTACTGACCGTGCTGGTGCTGATCGGCATGGCCGGCGCGTTGTACTACGCCACCTCGCTGATGTCCTACGAGTGGCGCTGGAATCGCGTGCCGCAGTACTTCGCCTACCACGCCGAAGAAACCCAGCGTGCCGCCGACATCTCCACCGTCAGTGAATTGGTGCGCAAGGGCGACAAGGCTGAAGTGACCCTGCGCAACGATGCCGGCACCGAACAGGTGCTGACCGTCGACGACAACAGCCTGCAAGTGGCCCGTGGCGACGATGTGGCCGAGGGTGACGTGATTGGTGTCACCCGGCATTGGGCCGCGGGGCCGCTGATGTGGGGGCTGTGGACAACGCTGTGGCTGTCGGTGGTGTCGGGCGTGCTCGGGCTGCTGATCGGGCTGGCAACGGGCCTGTGTCGGCTGTCGAACAACCCGACCTTGCGTGACCTGTCGATCGTCTACATCGAACTGGTGCGCGGTACGCCGCTGCTGGTGCAGATCTTCATTTTCTACTTCTTTATCGGCACGGTGCTGAACCTGTCCCGCGAATTCGCCGGGATCGCTGCGCTGTCGCTGTTCACCGGTGCCTATGTGGCCGAGATCATTCGTTCCGGCGTACAGTCGATTGCCCGTGGGCAGAACGAAGCCGCTCGCTCGCTGGGCCTGAATGCCAGCCAGTCGATGCGCCACGTGGTGCTGCCGCAGGCGTTCAAACGCGTGCTGCCGCCGTTGGCTGGGCAGTTCATCAGCCTGGTCAAGGACACCTCGCTGGTGTCGGTGATTGCCATCACCGAGCTGCTCAAAAGCGGCCGTGAAGTCATCACCACCTCGTTCTCGCCGTTCGAAATCCTGTTCTGCGTGGCCGGGCTGTACCTGTTGATCAACCTGCCGCTGTCGAAAATGGCCAGCCGGCTTGAGCGGAGGCTCGCGCAAAGTGATTGAAGTCCGCGATCTGATAAAAGTCTTCGATACCCGTGGCCAGGTGGTTCGCGCGGTCGACAACGTCACCACGCAAGTGGCCAAGGGCGAAGTGCTGGTGGTGATCGGTCCGTCCGGCTCCGGCAAGTCGACCTTCCTGCGCTGCCTCAATGGCCTGGAGGAGTTCGACTCGGGTTCGGTGAGCATCGACGGCCTGCAACTGGCCGACCCAAAAACCGACGTCAACGCCTATCGTCGTGAAGTCGGCATGGTGTTCCAGCACTTCAACCTGTTCCCGCACATGACCGTACTGGAAAACCTCTGCCTGGCGCAGAAGGTCGTGCGCAAGCGCGGCAAGAAGGAGCGCGAGGCCAAGGCCATGGCGCTGCTGGAAAAGGTCGGTATTGCGCAGAAGGCCCACGAGTTCCCGTCACGCCTGTCCGGCGGTCAGCAACAGCGGGTGGCAATCGCCCGGGCATTGGCGATGGAGCCCAAGGTCATGTTGTTCGATGAACCGACCTCGGCGCTCGACCCGGAAATGGTCGGCGAAGTGTTGGACGTGATGAAGACCCTGGCCGTGGAAGGCATGACCATGGTCTGTGTGACGCACGAAATGGGCTTTGCCCGGGAAGTGGCGGACCGGGTGCTGTTCTTCGATCACGGCAAATTGCTGGAAGACGCCTCGCCGGCCGAGTTCTTCGATGCGCCGAAGGATCCGCGGGCGCAGGCGTTCTTGCGTCAGGTCCTGTAAGGACGGGACTAAATAGCTGGCCGGTCGAAACGTTTATCAAGGATTCCACGGAAGGGCTTGAACAACATGGACTGTATCTTTTGCAAAATGCTCGCCGGTCAGGCGCCCATGCACCTGATCTGGGAGGACGAGGCTCATGTGGCGTTCCTCTCCAGCCGTCCCAATACGCCGGGCTTCTCGGTGGTTGTACCCAGGCAACACTCAGGCAGCTACGCGTTCGCGCAGTCTGACGAGGTGTTGTCAGGCTTGATGATCGCCGCGAAAAAAGTCGCTTTGCTGATCGACCGCGCGCTGCCGGACGTCGGCCGTACTGGCTTGATGCTCGAAGGTTATGGCATCGACCATTTGCACGCCAAGCTCTTCCCCATGCACGGGACGGGCGACTCAAGCGCCTTCAAGCCCATCAGCTCCAACGTCGACAAGTTCTTCGAGCGCTACGAAGGCTATATCTCGTCCCATGACTTCAAAGGCCAGGTCAACCACGACCTGGCGGCCCTGGCACACCAGATTCGCCGGGTTGGTGGGTTCCGCGCGTAACGCGGGAGGCCGGTTCCAGCCTCTGGCCTCCCGCATTTCAAGGCAATTATTTGATAACGAGAACGATCTCCCCTGTTCTCGATCAACCGCTGATAGACGCTGGATCGGAGGGTACTCCGTTGCGTCTGGCTCGCACCTCAAAGAGATGGATGACGCCAGGTTTCAAATTAAACAGCGTGATAAAGGTATCGTTGATTTCCCGAAGGATCTCTCCGTCAAGGGATACTTGGTATCCCGTCACACCAATGCTGTTGATGGGTGGCTTCCAGGAGTAATTTCCGCTGGAAGGCTGTCGGAACAGTTTCAGTTCGGTTGGGGCATTACTTTCTGGTGAGGTTGTTACCCAAATCACCGTGCTGTCCGAGCGGTTCTCCGCAGCATCCAAGGCAACAACCGAGAGGGTGTAGTTGGTATTACTACTAAGGCCTACGACGTTGTACCGGGTGTCGAGGACTGTGCCGAGCAGTGCGCCGCCATTGCGAACCTCATACCCACTAACCCAAACATTGTCATATGACGGGTTCCACTCAAGGGTGACTGAGTTATTGGTGATTATGCTGGCTCTGAGGTTTCCCGGCACGCTTGGCGGTGTCATATCCTGATCGGAGGTGCGTACCGTAATCGGGTCGGAGAGACTGAAGTTTCCGGCGGCGTCTACTGCACGTACCCGGAAAACGTACGCCCTATCCAGGCTCAGCCCGCGGTCGGTATAACCGGTGTTAGTAGTTATGTTGATTGGTGTGTTGTCACGCAAGATCTCATAGTGGCTAACCCCGATGTTGTCACTGGATGCTGTCCACTCCAGGGTGACAGTGCTGTCGGTGATGTGGGTGGCTCTGAGATTGGTGGGTTTTGTAGGTGCTGTCGTGTCGGGTGTGTCGGGTAGGGTGATGATTCTCAGAGTGTCTGAGTCGGTAAAGTTTCCGGCTGCATCCAGTGCGCGTACTTTGTAACTGTAGTGTGTGTTGGCGATGAGGAGGCGGTCGATGTAAAAGGTGCTGTTGACCGTGTCGATCGCTATGTCATTTCGGTAGACCTGATAGCCGGTGACCCTGACGTTATCTGTGGACGGCTCCCACTCCAACGTGATGGAGTCGAACTTGATATCGTCGGCTCTAAGGTTACCGGGTTTACTAGGGGGTAAGGTGTCAGGGTTGTTTGTCAGCGGATCGGAGTCGGCGAAGTTTCCAGCAGCATCAAATGCGCGGACCCTGTATGTGACGATACCTGTTTCGTTTACCGGGTAGAATGTGTGCTCGCTGCTGAGCGTGTCGACCGGTGTTCCATTTCGGTAAATTACATAGTGGGTGACTGCAATGTTGTCAGTCGCAGCGGTCCACCTAAGTAGAGCAAGATTATTGTCGTTGAGGTAGACAAGCTTGAGATCAGTCGGCTTGCTGGGTTTTGTTGTGTCTGGTATTCCTATCGTAGTGGCGCTTATGAAAGCTGCTGCACCAAATCCGGATTCGGCGGTGAAAAAGGCGTAGACTTCGAAATTGTACGTTGTGCCATCATTCAATCCGGATACTACGTATTCCGTACCAGGTGTGTTCGAAATAATTTTGCCGTCTTCAAGAATTCGGTAGTCTCTAATTGCTTCATTGTCTACTGGGCGCTCCCATTTTAAATGAATTGAATGAGTCGTTATGTTACTGGCTGTCAGACGGGTTGGAGGGGAAGTGCTGGCTTTGTTTGCCCTCTCTCTCGTGGCGTTGATACACCGATCTACTACGCCTGTTCCGGCGAAAAAGTCAATATTGATTAAGTTTCCCTTAGTTGGTTTTCTGTAGGAGCTCGATCTGGTTGCGTCAAAAAAACTACTCCAGTGCGCAGCTCTAGGTGAAAAACGTACAGGTCCCAGGCTATTGTAGCCCGCTGCAAAAATCGACCAGAGTTCGTTTGTTTTTGGCGGATTATCCATCTGTTCGATAATGTGAAGGCGGAGTTGCTGTGCATTGTTGTAGTCATTTCCGGTAAAGGTTTGATGAAGTCTTCCCCAGCATAACCAAGATGGATTTCGGAAGCCGACAATAACGTTTCGGCCAGGGTGCTGTTTGCGGATTCGCCCGATCGTATAGAGTTCTGCCGAGCCGGGGATGCAGTGCTTGCCAAGTACAATTTCTATAGTACTGACGACATTATTTTCTCTCCAGTCGAGCTCTGTGGAGTGAAAATCTAATATGACTATTTCCCCGGGATTTTGCTCTACGAACTCTAAAACCGCATGAAGGCAGTCGTTTAAATAACGTCTGGAGTGAAACCTTCCGTGTTTGAATATGTACTCTTTGTCGGTGTACATCTCATTTGGGTTTCTGTATAGGCGCAAGTCAAGAGCTCGAATACCATTGCGCAGTTGGTAGGTAAAAGTGTCATCCTGGCAGGCGCCCCACTGATCCGTTGGCCATCCGGCGCCCTTTTGATCGACGCCGGCATTGTGGGCCTCGGGTAATATTAGATCATGTACTTGTAAGTGCTCTATGTTTGAACCAATGTCTGTCATCCAGCGACTGTAATTGGTCAGAACTATTGGGTGTTGAAACATCAGGCTGTGGCGTGTGCTATTGAGATGTTGTTTTTCCAATGTGCCATTGGTACTTACCATCAGGACTATATCGATGGATGTGTTGTCGGCCAGCTTCGAAAGTTCATCAAGTGGTAGTTCGCAGGAAAACGCCAATGCGCCTGTCGGGGTGCCCACCCGTACGGCTTCCGCCAGCTTAATGATGCCTGGGCCTTCGTCAGTGTATGTACACTCGCAATGTAGCCATATTCTTGATTCGCTGTTGATTCCCAGCCAAGGCGAAACGCCGACAACCGGGTTGGTCGTCAGGCTGTTGTAGTTCAGAACATCATTCTCTGTGTCAGATACAGTAGGCGGGAGCAAAAAAGTATCTTGTAATTCAGCTTCGGGACCTTGGCAGTACTCTTGAATTGACATGACAGATCTCCTGTTGGCGGAGCAACAGGATTGATTAATGCATAGCTGAATCCCACCGGCTACTATCAGTTCTGCTAGGAGATAAGTGCTTCAAAGCGATTTATTATCTAGTATTTTTGATTGAGGTAGTCGTTAGGTCGGCTGCGCGAGCGTTGAACGGTTTCAAGGCGGTTTTGCTCGCGCGGTCGGTGACTGGGGTCAGACCCTGAACTTGCCCACCAGCATCTGCAGGTGGGTACCCAGTCGCGCCAATTCGATACTGGAGGCTGCCGTCTCCTCACTGGCGGCCGAGGTCTGCTCGGACACATCACGCACATTCAGCACGCTGCGGTTGATCTCTTCGGCCACGGCGCTTTGCTGCTCGGCGGCGGCAGCGATCTGCTGGTTCATCGCCTGAATCGCTGAAACGGTGCGGGTGATGTTGTCCAGCGAGCCGCCGGCGCGACGGGTCAACTCGACGCTGCTGTCGGTGAGGCTGCGGCTGTTGTCCAGGATGGTGGCGACCTGCTGGGTGCCGCTCTGCAGGCCGACGATCAATTCCTCGATCTCTTCGGTGGACTTCTGGGTGCGTTGCGCCAGGCTGCGCACTTCATCGGCGACCACGGCAAAGCCCCGGCCGGCTTCACCGGCACGCGCGGCCTCGATGGCGGCGTTGAGGGCCAGCAGGTTGGTTTGCTGGGCCACGGACTTGATCACGTCCAGGACGCTGCCGATCTTGTCGCTCTCGCGCTTCAGATCACCCATGGCGACCGTGGAGTGGCCGACTTCAGTGGCCAGACGCTCGATCTGGGCGATGGCTTCGCCGACCACCTTGTCACCTTCACGGGCCTGCTGGTCGGCAGCGACGGCGGCTTCGGAGGCTTCCTCGGCGTTGCGCGCGACTTCCTGCACGGTGGCGGCCATTTCGTTCATGGCGGTGGCCACCTGGTCGGTTTCCACCTTCTGGCTATTGACCCCGGCACTGGTTTGCTCGGTCACGGCGGAGAGTTCTTCGGCGGCGCTGGCTATCTGCGTCACGCCATCGCTGATACCTCCAATCAGTTCGCGCAGGCCGACGCTCATGCTCTGCATGGCGCGTTGCAACTGACCCAGCTCATCGCGACGCTGCGAGATGAGGTTGTGGGTCAGGTCGCCGGCGGCAATGCGCTCGGCGACCTTGAGGGTCTGGGTCAGCGGGATGATGATCTGCCGGGTAATGGCCCAGGCGGCGAGCAGGCCGAACACCAGCGCCAGCACGGTAGCCAGCAGCAGGGTGTTCTTGGCGTGGGCGGCGTCAGTGTCACGCACGACGGTTTGCGAGGCGGTGAGTCGTTTGCTCAGGTCCATCAGCAGGTCACCCTGGCCGGACATGTCCTTGAGGGCTGTGGCGCTGGCCTGTTGGGCGTCGCGAAACTGGGCGACGGCCGCGCGGTAGCCGATCAGCGCGTCGCTGGCCTGTTGCAGGTTGCCGACGTGCTGCTCCGGCAGTTGCCCGGGCAAGGCCTTGAGGTATTTCAGGGCATTGTCGATGGCGTCCAGTGCCGGTTGCTGGGCCTCGACCTTGCCGCTGTAGGTGTAGCCGCGCACCTGGAAGCGCGCTTGCTGGAGCAGCTTGCCGAGTTCGACGACAGCGTTGAACTGGCTGACGTTATCGCTCTGCAGCAGGGCTTTTTCGACCTCGGCCACGCGGGCCACGGCATTGTCGGCGGTGGCGCCGAGCTGGGCGCGGGCGGCTTCGCGGTTGGCGGTGGCCTGGGTCATGTCGGCAAAGGCGTGCCGGTATTCGCTGACGGCCTCCAGTTGCTGGTTGAGCAGGGTCAGGTCAGCCGGTTGCTCAATCATCGTCAGTGCGCCTTTGAGGCCGCTGTCGAGCTTGTTCAGCAGATCGGTCACGGCAGCGGGACCTTGTTCACCACGGCGCATTTCATAGTCCATGCGGGCGATACGCAGGTCTTTGGTCAGCTCGTTGAGGCTGGAGATGTAACCCAGCTTGTCGCCGCGGCTGATGATGCTGCTCATGCCCGACCAGCCGTTGACGGTGATCAACAGGGTCAACAGCAGAACCAGGCCAAAGCCAATGCCCAGCTTGCGATTGACGCTCACGTTTCCAAGATTCTCGGCTAACCAACGGTACATGCGACGACTCCCCGGGGACCACTATTGGACTTATGGGGACTGTATCGGCTGCGTGGCGTGGATCTATAGAGCGGTGGGATTTTCACTTGAAATCATGTGTGGCGAGGGCGCTTGCTCCCGCTCGGCGGCGCAGCCGTCGTCATCCTGTAGATACATTGTCAGTGCAATGAAAGACGGTGGTCGCTGCGCGCCCAAGCGGGAGCAAGCTCCCTCGCCACAGGGATAGTGTCTGAATCTAAAAGAGACGTGCCAGCAGCGCGGTGACGGCGGTCTCAACCCGCAGGATGCGTTCGCCGAGCTGTACCGGTTGCAGGCCGGCCTTGCCCAGCAAATCGATTTCGTAGGGGATCCAGCCGCCTTCCGGGCCGATGGCCAGGGTGACCGGCTCGTCCAGCCCGCGTGGGCAGGGCGGGAAGTTACCCGGATGACCGACCAGCCCCAGGGTGCCGTCGGTGATGGCGGGCAGACGGTCCTCGACGAAGGGCTTGAAGCGCTTTTCGATGACGATTTCCGGCAACACGCTGTCGCGAGCCTGTTCCAGCCCCAGGATCAGTTGCTCGCGAATGGCTTCGGGCTCCAGGAACGGCGTCTGCCAGAAGCTTTTCTCCACCCGGTAGCTGTTGACCAGCACCACCCGTGGCACACCCATGGTGGCGACGGTCTGAAACACCCGACGCAGCATCTTCGGCCGCGGCAGGGCGAGGATCAGGGTCAGTGGCAGCTTGGCCGGCGGCGGCTGGTCGAGCGTGACCCGCAGCTCTGCTTCCGCCGGCTCCAGGCGCAGCACTTCGGCCGAACCCATCAGCCCACCGATGCGTCCGACTCGCATGCTGTCACCCACTTCACAGCGGTGGACTTCCTGCATATGGGTCAGCCGGCGATCACGCAGGATCACCCGGTCGGCCGCAATGAAGTCGGCCTCTTCAAGGAGCAGCAGGTTCACGGTTGGGTCGCTGGTGGCTGGTCGTTGTGATCGTCAGCCGGCTGGTCGTCCGGGTGCGTGCCGCGTTTACTGATCAGGCTGCCAAACAGGATGCCCACTTCGAACAGCATCCACATCGGCACGGCCAGCAGGGTCTGGGAGAAGATGTCCGGCGGGGTGAGGATCATGCCGACCACGAAGCAGCCGATGATCACGTACGGGCGGATCTTCTTCAGGTAGGCGACGTCGACCACGCCGATCCACACCAGCAGTACCACGGCCACCGGGATTTCGAACGCCACGCCAAAGGCGAAGAACAGCGTCATGACGAAATCGAGGTAGCTGGTGATATCGGTCATCATTTCCACGCCGGCCGGGGTGGCGGCGGCGAAGAACTTGAAGATCAGCGGGAACACCAGGAAGTAGGCGAAGGCCATGCCGGCGTAGAACAGCACGATGCTCGACACCAGCAACGGTACGGCGATGCGCTTCTCATGCTTGTACAGGCCTGGCGCGATGAAGCCCCAGAGCTGATGCAGGATCACCGGAATCGCCAGGAACAGCGAGACCATCATCGTCAGTTTCAGCGGCGTCAGGAACGGTGATGAGACGTCGGTGGCGATCATCGTCGCGCCAGCGGGCAGGTACGCACGCAGAGGCGTCGAGACGAAGGTGTAGATCTGCTGGGTGAAGGCAAACAGCCCGGCGAAGATCAGGAAAATCGCCGCGACGCAGCGCAGCAGGCGAGTGCGCAACTCGGTGAGGTGCGAAACCAGCGGCATGTGCTGGTCGTTCTCTGGAATATCGCTCATGGGGCTCGCGGCGGCAGTGTTGAGTCGAGGGGAGCAGGCGCAGGGGTTGCCGCCGCAGGAGTCACCGGTGTTGCCGGTGGTGTGGCGACGACTGGCGGCACTTCAGTCGGTGCTACGACAGGTGCAATCGACTGCTCGGCCACCGATTCAAAGGGGGTCGGTTGCTGCTGGACGGGCGTGAGGATTTTGCGGGCCTCCTGCTCCAGCGACAGAATGTGCTCGTTGTGCAGCTGCCGGCGAATTTCGTCGGCGCCGATTTCACGTTCAACTTCCTGTTTGATCGCGTTGAAGCTGCGCTTGAGCCGTCCTACCCACAGGCCGGCGGTGCGCGCAGCGCCCGGCAGACGCTCGGGACCCAGCACCAGCAGGGCAACGAGGCCGACAAGCAGCAGTTCAGTGAAGCTGATACCGAACATTAGTCTGTGCTCACGAGTCTTTGCGGGTCGGCTCTTGGACTTTCTGGGCCTGCACATCGATGGTGTGCGGCTCGTTCAGGGTCGAGGCATGTGGCTGCACGGGCGGTGCTGGTTGCGCGGTTGGCGCAGCGCCCGGCTCGGCGGGCTTTTCGTCGTCATTCATGGCCTTGCGAAAGCCCTTGATCGACTCGCCGACGTCGGTGCCGAGGTTTTTCAGTTTCTTGGTGCCGAACACCAGTACCACGACGATCAGGATGACGACCCAGTGTTTCCAGTCAAAAATGCCCATGTTGCTGCTCCTCTCTAATAGTTGTTCAGGCGGACGGACGCGAGGCTTTCTCTACGTGACCGGACAGGCCGAAACGGCGGTCCAGCTCGTCGAGCACCGCCTGTGGATGCTGCCCCAGTTGGGCCAGCATGATCATGCTATGGAACCACAGATCGGCGGTTTCGTAGATGACATCGCTGCAATCTCCGCTGATGGCGGCGTCTTTGGCGGCGATGATGGTCTCGACCGACTCTTCGCCGACCTTTTCCAGAATCTTGTTCAAACCCTTGTGGTACAGGCTGGCGACATAGGAGCTGTCGGCGGCTGCGCCTTTACGTTCTTCCAGCACATGGGCCAGACGGGTCAGGGTGTCACTCATGGGTGTGTCCTGCGCAATAGATGGCGTGCGGATCCTTGAGCACCGGGTCGACGGTTTTCCAGTCGCCGTTTTCAAAGACGCGGTAGAAACAGCTTTGGCGACCGGTATGACAGGCGATGTCGCCGATCTGCTCGACCATCAGGATGATCACGTCGGCGTCGCAGTCCAGGCGCATCTCGTGCAGGGTTTGCACATGGCCGGACTCTTCACCCTTGCGCCACAGCTTGCCACGCGAGCGTGACCAGTAGATGGCACGGTTCTCGAGGGCGGTCAGTTCCAGCGCTTCGCGGTTCATCCAGGCCATCATCAGCACACGCCCGGTCTTGTGATCCTGGGCGATGGCCGGCACCAGGCCGTCACTGTCCCATTTGATCTCGTCCAGCCAGTTTTTCATCTTCGACTCCAACAATCGGGCCCAACCTGTTCGTTGGGCCTCGATGATGTGAAACAGTGTGCCAGCCGGCAACCCGGCTGGCTATCGGCGAACGACCAGATACAAGCCCACGGCTACCATGATCGCCCCCGGCCAGTGGCCCAGTTCGTTCAATGGGCCGCCGGCCAGCAGGATCGCGCCGCCGGCCAGATGGGCGGTGCCGAGCAGGCGCAGGAACCAGTCGTCCGAGCGGCGGTGCCAGGCAGGTGGCGGGTTGGCCACGTGGGGCTGGGACATGCGCTCGAGCAGGTCGCGGGTCATGTTGGCCAGGTGCGGCAGTTGCTCGACCTGACTGTGCAGGTTGCCCAGCAGGGTTTTGGGGCTCACGCGTTCGCGCATCCAGCGTTCAAGGAAGGGTTGTGCGGTGTTCCACAGGTCAAGGTCCGGGTACAACTGACGGCCCAGGCCTTCGATGTTGAGCAGAGTCTTTTGCAGCAATACCAGCTGTGGCTGAACTTCCATGTTGAAGCGTCGCGCGGTCTGGAACAGGCGCATCAGTACCTGGCCGAAGGAAATGTCCTTCAGCGGCTTTTCGAAGATCGGCTCGCACACCGTGCGGATCGCCGCCTCGAATTCGTTGAGTTTGGTTTCGGCCGGTACCCAGCCCGAATCGATGTGCAGTTGCGCGACGCGACGGTAGTCACGCTTGAAGAACGCGAACAGGTTGCGCGCCAGGTAGTCCTGGTCCTCGGGGGTGAGGCTGCCGACGATCCCGCAGTCGATGGCAATGTACTGCGGGCTCCAGGGGTTCACGGTGCTGACGAAGATGTTGCCCGGGTGCATGTCGGCGTGGAAAAAGCTGTCGCGGAACACCTGGGTGAAGAAGATCTCCACGCCGCGCTCGGCGAGCATTTTCATGTCGGTGCGCTGGTCGGCCAGGGTCGCCAGGTCGGTGACCTGAATCCCGTAGATACGCTCCATCACCAGCACTTTCGGTCGGCACCAGTCCCAGTGGACCTGAGGTACGTACAGCAGTGGCGAGTCGTCGAAATTGCGTTTGAGCTGGCTGGCGTTGGCCGCTTCGCGCAGCAGGTCGAGCTCGTCGTAGATGGTTTTTTCGTAGTCGCTGACCACGTCTACCGGGTGCAGCAAGCGTGCGTCGGCAGAGAACTTTTCCGCGGCGCGAGCGAGAATGAACAGCCACGCCAGGTCCTGCGCGATGATCGGCTTGAGGCCGGGGCGGATGACCTTGACCACCACCTCTTCACCGCTTTTGAGTTGCGCGGCATGCACTTGGGCGACCGAGGCCGAGGCCAGCGGTTCGATGTCGAAGCGGCTGAACACGTCGCTGATCTTCTTGCCCAGTTGATCTTCGATCAGCTTGACCGCCACCTGAGAATCGAAGGGCGGTACCCGGTCCTGCAGCAACATCAGCTCATCGGCGATGTCTTCGGGTAGCAGGTCGCGGCGGGTGGACAGGATCTGCCCGAACTTGATGAAGATCGGCCCCAGGTCCTGCAAGGCCAGGCGCAAGCGAGCGCCCCGGCTCAGGTCCAGGGTCTTGCGCGGGAACCAGCGCCACGGCAACGCATAACGCAACGCCAGCAGGAACCACGGCAGTGGCAGGGCGAACAGCAGGTCATCGAGGCGGTAGCGGATCACGACGCGCTGGATGCGCAACAAACGGCGGACGGCAAGCAGCTTCATGCGTTATCGCTTGAATCAAGGGATCGGGAGAGACGCTCGAAGCGCGCCTCAAGACGTTCCAGGTCGAGTTTGATCTGGTCCAGCTCGCTGAACCGCGCTTCGGCTTCGCGCTGGCCGACCAGGGTGCGCGATTCTTCGGCGAGGTATTCGGCGAGGTTCTGGTTCAGGCTGGTGAATCCTTGTTGATACCAGCGTGCGCGGCTGCGCAGGTGGCCGCCAATCAGTTGCGTGGCAACCGGGCCGAGCCAGCGTGAGAGTTCGTACTCCCAGTCCAGCTCCAGGTCCTGCAACACGGTGGCCAGTTCCAGCAGCACGCCGCTGTCACCGTCCAGCTCCACCTCGGGGCGGTGCAGGACCGAGGTCTTGTCCTTGCTCATGGCCAGCGCCAACAGGCTCGAGGCGGGTGCGCGCAAGGTGCAGTCGGCCGCGGTTTCCCAATGGGACGCCAGCATCAGGCCTTCATCGCTGGGCAGGATGAACAGCTCAAGCGCCGGGCTGCGACACTCGACGGCAATCACCTTGCCGCTCAAATGGGCCAGGCGCGGCAGGGCTGTGCTGTCGAGCCGCAGTACCCGGTTGAGGCCGAGTTCGACGCTGGCGAGCAGGCCGGCGAGCAACATCAGGGCTTGATGCCGCGGTGCAGGGCGACGATGCCGGCAGTCATGTTGTGGTAGGTCACCCGGTCGAAACCGGCTTCGACCATCATCGACTTCAGGGTTTCCTGATTCGGGTGCATGCGGATCGACTCGGCCAGGTAGCGATAGCTTTCCGGGTCATTGAGGATCAGCTTGCCGACCATCGGCATGAAGGCGAACGAGTAGGCATCGTAGGCCTTGGACATCAGCGCGTTGGTGGGCTTGGAGAACTCCAGCACCAGCAGGCGACCACCCGGCTTGAGTACCCGCAGCATCGAGCGCAGGGCGTCTTCCTTGTGGGTGACGTTGCGCAAGCCGAAGGCGATGGTCACGCAGTCGAAGTGGTTGTCCGGGAACGGCAGCTTTTCAGCGTCGGCCTGGACGAATTCGATGTTGCCGGCCACACCCTTGTCCAGCAGGCGGTCGCGACCGACCTTGAGCATGGACTCGTTGATGTCGGCCAGCACCACCTGACCGGTCGGGCCGACCAGATGGGAGAATTTGGCCGCCAGGTCGCCCGTGCCGCCGGCGATGTCCAGCACGCGATTGCCTGCGCGTACACCCGACAGTTCGATGGTGAAACGCTTCCACAGGCGGTGCATGCCGCCGGACAGCACGTCGTTCATCAAGTCGTACTTGGCGGCTACCGAGTGGAACACCTCGGCGACTTTTTCCGCTTTCTGGCTTTCCGGAACGTTTTTGAAGCCGAAGTGTGTGGTGGGTTCGGCATCGCTGCCTTTGCGCTGGTCAGTCATATCGCTGTCACCAAAAGAGATTGCGCGACATTCTAATCCCCAAGGGATGCTTTGTCTTGGCAAGGCTGAAGGTAAGATGGGCAACCGTCGGGACGTTTTGACGCAGCAGGGGTCAGGATGTGCCGGCCAGGCATTCATAAATCAGGAGTCATTCAATGGCCCATATTAGTGTTGAGCGTGCCCACAGTCTGGGTAAGGAAGCCGCCCGCGAGAAGGCCGACAAGCTGGCGAGCAAGCTGGCCGATCAGTATGGCCTGGAGCCGCAATGGTCGGGCGACACCCTGAACCTCAAGCGTTCCGGAGTGAAGGGCGCGGTGCATGTCGGCGAGGACTCGATTCGCATCGATGTAGAGCTGGGCATGCTGATGTCGGCCATGAGCGGCACCATCAAGGCGGAAATCGAAAAGGCCCTCGACAAAGCACTGGTCTGATTGTGAAATGCAATCACTTTGGGAGCGGGCTTGCCCGCGAAGAGCCCGGTACATCCGTGGCATTCTCTGCGGTCGTCACATCGTCTTCGCGGGCAAGCGGAGCGCCGCCCGGCCCGCTCCCACGGTTTTTTGTGGCGTACCCAACGGCTTGTGTTGGTTCTTAGGGTGCCGTTTCTAATTTTTCTCCCTACCTTGTGCCTGAGCCCGACTCTTTTGCGGGCAGTTCCTCAAACCTTCTGCGCGTGAGGTGCACCATGGCCAAAGTAACCTTGAAGAAAAAAACTGACGTTCAGCCGACCACGGTGAATGAAGTGAAATCCTATGCCCGCAAGATCTGGCTGGCAGGCCTGGGTGCCTACGCCAAGGTCGGTCAGGAAGGTAGCGACTACTTTCAAGAGTTGATCAAGGCTGGTCAAACTGTTGAAAAGAAAGGCAAAGAAGTTGTGAGTGAACAACTTGAAGCCGCCAACACCCAGATTGATAGCGTCAAGACTGATGTCGTCAGCCTCAGGGACCGTGTCGAAGTCCAGTTCGACAAAGTCGAGAAGGCATTTGATGCGCGTGTCGCCGGTGCCTTGAATCGTATCGGCATTGCGTCTAAACATGACGTTGAGACACTCTCTGCTAAGCTCGATGAGCTGACGGCATTGCTCGAACGTGTCGCGCGTAAACATTAAGGAGAACGGGATGGCTGGTAAAAAGAACACCGAGAAAGAAGGCAGCTCGTGGATCGGGAAGGTCGAAGACTACTCCCGCAAGATCTGGCTTGCCGGTTTAGGCGTGTACTCGAAGATCGACACTGACGGCAGCAAACTCTTCGATACATTGGTTAAGGATGGCGAGAAAGCCGAGAAGCTCACCAAGAGCGCCGTCGGCAAAAAAGTTGACGCTGCCAAAGAATCCGCTACATCGGCCAAGTCGCGCATCAGTGGCGTTAAAGATCGCGCACTGGGCAAGTGGGACGAACTGGAAGGGGCTTTCGACAAGCGTCTGAACAGTGCCATTTCCCGTCTTGGCGTGCCAAGCCGCAACGAAGTCAAGGCGCTGCATAGCAAGGTCGATACCCTGACCAAGCAAATCGAAAAACTCACCGGCGCCAAGGTTGCACCTGTTGCGGGCAAGCCTGCGGCAAAAACCGCAGCCAAGCCGCTGGCCAAGGCTGCTGCAAAACCTGCCGCCAAGCCAGCAGCGAAAACCGCAGCCGCCAAACCGGCAGCGGCCAAGCCCGCAGCTAAACCGGTTGCCGCCAAGCCTGCTGCGAAAACCGCAGCGGCCAAGCCAGCCGCAGCGAAGAAACCAGTGGCCAAGAAGCCAGCAGCCCCGAAAGCTGCCGCGCCGAAACCAGCAATGGCCGCTGCCAAACCGGCAACGCCTGCCGCTGCGGTAAGCCCGGCGAACTCCGTCTCGGCACCCGCGCCAGCTGCGGCCCCGACTGTAACGCCAGTACCATCGGCGCCAACCAGTCAGTCCTGATTCATACGGGACATGCAAAAACGCCCGGCCTGCGAAGGCCGGGCGTTTTTGTTTGCGGACTCAGCGCTTTTCACGGGTGCTGGCGCAGGGTGACGGATCGTTTCCGGGCCGGACCTACTCGTGCTCTTCCAGGTATTGCAGCGCCAGGCGCTCGGTGGCGATTTTTGCCGGTGGCAGCAGGTGCGGGGCCACCAGCATCATGATCTGGTAGACCACCACCCGTACCTCTCCTTCGCGGTCGAGAATTCGCTGATAGTCCAGTGAGAACAGCAAGGTCATGGTGATCTGTTCCACCAGTTGCCCCAGGGCCTGGGTGTCGCTGACCAGATGCCCTTCTGCCTTGAGTCGCGCCAGTAACGAGGCCAGTGTCCGTTTGAGGGCGTTGAGCAGGTTGCGGATGCCCTTGGCCAGTTTCGGCAGGCGTCCGGCCAGGTTCGACAGGTCCTGGAACAGGAAGCGGTAGTGGGCCAGCCGCTCGATGATCAGGTGCAGGAACAGCCAGTAGTCTTCTGCTGTCAGCCGGACATCCGACGGCGGGTCGAGCAGTGGTGTCAGTTCGCTCTGGAAGCGTTCGAACAGGCCCAGGATCAGCGGCTCCTTGCCGTGAAAGTGGTAGTAGAGGTTGCCTGGGCTGATCCCCATTTCATTGGCAACTTCCATGGTGGAGACATTCGGTTCGCCCTTCTGGTTGAACAACAACAGGGCACATTCGAGAATCCGGTCGCGGGTTTTCATCCAGTCTTCTTAGTGATCGAGTCGAGCCACGGCCAGCAGGCCGGCCATGGCACAAAGACAGATCAGCGCACGCGCACGTAGGTGCCTGGCGCTGCCTCCATCGGTGGGTAATGCTGATTGCCCAGCGCCGTCAGGGTTTCGCGTTGCGTGCCGGACCGCTCCTGTATCCAGCCAAGCCATTGGGTCCACCAACTGCCATCGAAATGTTTGGCGTCGTAATACCAGGCCCGTGGGTCGCTGGTCAGTTTTGGACTTTCGACATAGTTGGCCTTGGGGTTGCTCGGCGGGTTGAGAATGCTCTGCACATGACCGCTGTTGGACAGGACGAAACGCCGGTTGCCGCCCAGCAGCAGGGTTGAACGGTAGACGGCGTCCCACGGGGTGATGTGGTCGTTCATACCGGCAACGCTGAAGCTGTCGACGGTGACTTTTTGCAGGTCGATTGGCGTGCCGCAGACTTCCAGGCCGCCGGGATGGGTCAGCGGGTTGTGCTTGAAGAAGTCCAGCAGGTCGCCGTGGAAGGCCGCTGGCAGGCGCGTGTTGTCGTTGTTCCAGTAGAGGATGTCGAACGCGGGCGGTTCTTTGCCCAGCAGGTAGTTGTTGACCCAGTAGTTCCAGATCAGGTCGTTGGGGCGCATCCAGGCAAAGACCTTGGCCATGTCGCGACCTTCGAGCACGCCTTTCTGGTAGGAGTGACGCTTGGCCGCTTCGAGGGTCTGCTCGTCGGCAAACAGGGCGGCCGGGCTTTCCAGCTCGCTGTCCAGCAGGCTCACCAGATAGGTGGCGCTGGAGATCCGCCGTAGCTGCCGCTTGGCTTGCAGATGCCCTTGCAGCGCGGCAATGGTCAGCCCGCCCGCGCAGGCACCCATCAGGTTGACCTCGCGGCTGCCGGTGATTGCCCGGCAGGCGTTCATGGCTTCTTCCACGGCTTCGACGTAACTGGACAGGCCCCATTCACGGTGGCGCACGTCCGGGTTGCGCCAGCTGATCATGAACACCTGCAGGCCGTTTTTCAGGGCGAACTGCACAAAGCTGTTGTTCGGGCTCAGGTCGAAAATGTAGTACTTGTTGATCTGCGGAGGCACCACCAGCAGGGGTTTGGCGTACTGTTTTTCGCTCATGGGCTTGTACTGCATCAGCTCCAGCAGCTCATTGCGAAACACCACGGAGCCGGAGGTGGTGGCAACCGTTTTGCCGACCTCGAACGCGTGCTTGGCGACCTGGCTGGGCAGGCCGTTGTTGTGCATCAGGTCATCGAACAGATGGGTCAGGCCACGGACCACGCTGTGACCGCCGGAGTTGAACAGCTCCTTGATCGCCAGGGGATTGAGCAGGGTGTTGGAGGGCGATACCGCGTCGTTGAGCAAGGTAAAGACGAAGTGTGCACGGGCGCGATCATCGTCAGACATGCCGCTTTCATCGATCCAGCTTTTGACCTGTTTCTGCCAGCTCAGGTAGGCCTGGAGACTGCGCCGGTAAAAGGGGTTCAGGCTCCAGCTTGGGTCGGCGAAGCGATTGTCCGCAGGGTTGGGGTGATGCAGGGTCTCGCCCAGCAACACTCGGCCCAATTGACCGCCCAGGGCCAGCGCGTGCCTGGCGCTGTGCACCGGATGGCGCAAGCCGTGGGCGGCAACGCTACGCAGTGTCGAGAACAGATCCCGGCCGCGCAGACCGGTGATCGCATTCTGAGCATTGATGAATGCAGCGGCTGTGGGCAAGGTGCCCGGCGCTGGTTTGTCTCGCATGAGTCAACACTCCTTCGTCAAGCCTTCAACAAGTACATCACGCTCGCAGCGCATACGCTTGGCTGCGAACCTCCCTGCGGCTCCCGACTGCCTTGTCGGTGTACGCCGTCAGTCAAGTGCTGCCATGGGGCGTCGGGTGCGGATGCATGACCGCCCGTTGGCGTTCTTCCTGGAGAAATTTCATGATGATCGGGGCGACGGCTTCGGCCCGGGTGATCAGGAATAAATGACCGTCGTCGATTATGTGTAGCTGGGCGTTGGGAATACGCCAGGCGAGCACGCGCATATTGATCAGCGGTATCAGCGGATCGTCGTCACCGGCCAGTACCAGGGTCGGCTGATGAATCTTGTGCAGCCAGTGAATGCTGGTCCATCCCAGGCCGGCGAAAAGCTGCCAGTAGTACCCCAGCTTGCCCGCCGAACGCACTTTGCTGGCGTGCTCCGCGGCCAGGTTCGGATCGCGGCGGAACGCGCCACCGTAGATCAGTGGCGCGATACGGATTACGTGGGACGGTTGAATGTAGCGTCGGGGGCTGGCCATCATCCACAGCACTTTCGGCTTGCCCGGCACCATCACGGCACCGGCCGCCGTCGCCGCCAACACCAGCTTCTTGCAGCGCTCGGGATAGTCGTGGGCGAACTGCTGGGCGAGGGCGCCCCCCCATGACACACCGACCACATTGACCTGGCCGTAATCGAGGTAATCGAGCATCCGTGCGGTTAGTTTGGCCAGGCCGGGAAATCGATAGGGGCGGCGGGGTGTCGATGATCCGCCCACACCTGGCACGTCGAAGGCGATCACCTCCAGGTCCGGATCCAGTGCATGGATGAACGGAAATACCAGCTCCAGGTTGGCGCCAATGCCATTGAAGATCAGCAAGGGCGTCAAGTGAGGCTTGCCGGGACGTACCGCGGTGCGGATGGTTTGGCCATCCAGATCGACGGTACGGAATATGAACGGTTGCGGCATGCTTCAAGCCCTGTGGGTTGTATCGCTGGCTCTATGTTCTCCCTCATCCCCTCTGGGAGCGAGCTGCTCGCGCCGGCGAACCGACTGACACATCGTTGTTGAATGTGCCGCCGTCTTCGCGGGCAAGCCCGCTCCCACAGGGGGAGGGAGGTATCAGTTAGCGTTCATGCACATAGGTCCCCGGTGCGGCCTCACCTGCGGTGTAGGTCTTGTTGCCAAGCGCGGTCGGGGCCTTTTTCAGTTTGCCCGAGCGCTCGGCCTGCCAGGCCTGCCAGTGCAGCCACCAGGAGTCGGTGTGCTTGGTCGAGTTTTCTTGCCATTCATCCGCCGTCGCCGCCATCTCGGTGCTGGTCATATAGCGCGATTTCGGGTTGCCCGGAGGGTTCAGAATGCTCTGGATGTGCCCGCTGCTCGACAGCACGAATTCGACCTTGCCACCGAACAGCTGCGCCGACTTGTAGCAGGACTTCCACGGGGTGATGTGGTCGCTGGTGCCTGCCAGGGCATAGACGTCGGCCGTGACCTGCTTGAGGTCGATGGGCGTGCCGCACACTTCCAGTGCATCGGCACGGGTCAATGGGTTGCTTTTGAACATTTCGATCAGGTCGCCGTGGAACGCCGCGGGCAACCGGGTGGTGTCGTTGTTCCAGAACAGGATGTCGAACACCGGCGGCTCGTTGCCCAGCAGGTAGTTGTTGACCCAGTAGTTCCAGATCAGGTCGTTGGGGCGCATCCAGGCGAAGACTTTCGCCATGTCGCGACCTTCCAGCACGCCGGCCTGGTAGGAGTGACGCTTGGCGCTTTCCAGGGTCTGTTCGTCGACGAACAGCGCAACCTGGGAATCAAGGGTGGTGTCGAGCACGCTGACCAGCAGGGTGAGGGAGTTGACCTTCTTCTCGCCGATCGCGGCGTAGTGCCCCAGCAGTGCGGTGCAGGTGATGCCGCCGGAGCAGGCGCCGAGAATGTTCACGTCCTTGCTGCCGGTGATGGCCGTGATGACGTCGATCGCTTCCTTGAGCGCCTCGATGTAGGTCGACAGCCCCCACTCGCGCTGTTCCTTGGTCGGGTTGCGCCAGCTGACGATGAAGGTCTGCAGGTTGCTGCGCAAGCAGTGGCGCGCCAGGCTTTTTTCCGGGCTCAGATCGAACACGTAGAATTTGTTGATCTGTGGCGGTACTACCAGCAGCGGGCGCTCGTACACTTGCTCGGTGGTGGGGCGGTACTGGATCAGCTCCAGCACGTCGTTGCGGAAAACCACGGCACCCTCGCTGGTGCCCAGGCTCTTGCCGACTTCGAAGGCGCCCATGTTGACCTGGCTCGGCATGCCGCCGTTGTGGACCAGGTCCTTGGCCAGGTGGGAGAGGCCGTCGAGCAGGCTCTTGCCGCCGGTCTCGAAGAAGCGTTTGACCGCCGCGGGGTTGGCCGCGCTGTTGGTCGGGGCCATGGCTTCGGTCATCAGGTTGATCACGAAGTGCCCGCGGCTGATGTCCTGATCGGAGAGGTTGCTCTCGTCTATCCAGTCGTGGAGTTCCTTGCGCCACGCCAGGTAGGTTTGCAGGTAGCGTTTGTACAGCGGGTTCTGGCTCCAGGCCGGATCGTTGAAGCGACGGTCATCGCCTGCCGGTTGTAGTTCGGACTTGCCGAACATGACGTTCTTGAGCTCGATGCCGAAATGGGCAACATGCTTGACACTGTGGATGGGTTGTTTGATGGCCTGGGTCAGCACCATGCGGGCAGAGGTAAGCAGATCCTTTCGACGCAAGCCGATGACCGGGTTGAGCCCCAGGGTATTTTCCGAGGCTTGGGTTTTCAGGTCATCGTTATTCTTGTTACTCATCTACGACGCTCCATTGTCCTGATATGAGTTCCTGAGTCTAGCTGTGTAGTCACACAGCAAATGCCAGGCACTACTCTCAGGTGACCGTTAATTGCACACCGCTACAAATGCACGGAACTTGCCAGATCCATTGGTTACCGGAGTTTAATTTTTTTCGCAAGCAGGCCCGTCATTGGCCTTTGGCCGACGCATTCAAACAGATGAAATTAGAAAATGCGCTCTAAAGTGCGAGAGCCTTGAGCTAGAGCATCAGCTTGACGACAGACTCGCTGGGGTCGCGGGATTTTCCGGCGGCTTTGAGCTCGGCAAGATAGTCGTCCCAGAGTGCGTCATAACGTCGCGCCAGCTCGTAGAGATATTCCCAGGTGAACAGGCCGCTGTCATGGCCGTCATCGAAGGTCAATTTCAGTGCGTACTGACCGGCCGGTTCTACCTTGCTCAGGCCGACGTTGATCTTGCCAAACTGCAGGACAGGTTTGCCGTGGCCCTGGACCTCGGCGGAGGGGGAGTGCACGCGAAGGAATTCCGCGCTCAGGTGATATTCCTCGCCGGACGCATATTTGAGCGTCAGGGTTTTCGAGGCTTTGTGCAGGTTGATGGCGGTGGGGAGTTGGGTCGTCATGGGGCCGGTCGTCCGTCTTTATGGAGGCCCTGTGTCGGCGGGTGATCGTGTGGCGAGGGAGCTTGCTCCCGCTGGCCGGTCCGCGCTCGGGCGCAGCCGTCGTAAATGCGCCGAACCGGGTGTTTCTGATAGACCCGGTTCGCCGATTTCGGGATCGCTTCGCGATCCAGCGGGAGCAAGCTCCCTCGCCACAGAAGCCCGCTCACACAGAATGTGACCTACAGGATATAACGAGACAGGTCTTCGTTCTGCGCCAATTCGCCCAGGTGGTTGTTGACGTAGTCGGCGTCGATGCGGATCGGCTGGTCGCTGTGGGAGCTGGCCAGGTCACCGGCACTGAACGACACCTCTTCGAGCAGGCGCTCGAGCAGGGTGTGCAGGCGACGGGCACCGATGTTCTCGGTTTTCTCATTGACCTGCCAGGCAATCTCCGCCAAGCGCTTGATACCGTCCGGCAGGAATTCGATCCCCAGGCCTTCGGTTTTCAGCAGGGCGCAGTACTGTTCGGTCAGGGACGCATGGGGCTCGCTGAGAATGCGCTCGAAATCTTCCGGGCTCAGGGCCTTGAGTTCGACGCGAATCGGCAGGCGGCCTTGCAATTCAGGCACCAGGTCGCTCGGCTTGCTCAGGTGGAACGCGCCGGAAGCGATGAACAGGATGTGGTCGGTCTTGACCATGCCCAGCTTGGTGTTGACCGTGCAGCCTTCGATCAGTGGCAGCAAGTCGCGCTGTACGCCTTCGCGGGAGACGTCGACGCCGCCGGAATTGCCGCGCTTGGCGACCTTGTCGATTTCGTCGATGAACACGATGCCGTGCTGCTCGACCGCTTCCAGTGCCTTGGCCTTGAGCTCTTCGTCATTGACCAGGCGACTGGCCTCTTCGTCGCGGACCAGTTTCAGTGCTTCCTTGACCTTGAGCTTGCGATTCTTGCGCTTGCCCTTGCCCATGTTGGCGAACAGGCTTTGCAGCTGGTTGGTCATCTCTTCCATGCCCGGAGGCGCGGAGATGTCGACGCCGGACACTTCGGCGACTTCGATTTCGATCTCCTTGTCATCCAGCTGGCCTTCACGCAGGCGCTTGCGGAACAGCTGGCGGGTGTTGGAATCCTGGGTCGGCGCTTCGTCGTTGTTGAAGCCCATGCGTGCCGGCGGCAGCAGCGCGTCGAGGATGCGCTCTTCGGCGGCGTCTTCGGCGCGATGGCGAACCTTGATCATCTCCTGCTCGCGCAGCAGCTTGATCGCGGCATCGGCCAGGTCTCGGATGATCGACTCGACGTCACGGCCGACGTAGCCGACTTCGGTGAACTTGGTCGCTTCGACCTTGATGAACGGTGCATTGGCCAGTTTGGCCAGGCGACGGGCGATTTCGGTCTTGCCGACACCGGTCGGGCCGATCATCAGGATGTTCTTGGGGGTGACTTCTACGCGCAGCTCTTCAGGCAGCTGCATCCGGCGCCAGCGGTTACGCAGGGCGATGGCGACGGCGCGCTTGGCATCGTCCTGGCCGATGATATGGCGGTTGAGTTCGTGGACGATTTCACGGGGAGTCATGGACATAATAGTTGGCGGACCTCAAGCAAGAATGAGTCGTGGCGCATGGCCGAATCAGGCTTACTCGGCGCAGTCCTGCTCCTCAATGGTCTGAGTGTGGTTGGTGAATACACAGATGTCGCCGGCAATGCCGAGGGCGGTTTCGACGATTTCCCGGGCCGACAGGTCGGTTTTTTTCAACAGGGCGCTGGCGGCGGCCTGGGCATAGGCGCCACCGGAACCCATGGCGATCAGGCCATCTTCGGGCTCAACCACATCGCCGTTGCCGGTGATGATCAGGGAGGCGTCCTTGTTGGCGACGGCGAGCATGGCTTCGAGGCGGCTCAGGGAGCGGTCGGTACGCCATTCCTTGGCAAGTTCGACGGCCGCACGGACCAGATGGCCCTGGTGCTTTTCAAGCTGGCCTTCGAAACGTTCGAAGAGGGTAAAGGCGTCAGCGGTGGCGCCAGCAAAGCCGGCGATGACCTGGCCGTGGTACAGGCGGCGAACTTTTTTCGCGTTGCCTTTCATCACGGTGTTGCCCAGAGAAACCTGGCCGTCGCCGCCCATGACGACTTTGCCGTGGCGGCGAACTGAAACGATGGTGGTCAAGGGAAGAGTCTCCACGCAGCGGGGCGAAAATGCCTTATGCCAACTCATATGGGGGTGGCTGAGCGTTTTTCAACTGTAGGACGTGGCGGGGGACGAGCGGTTTGTCATGGGTGAAAGAGGATACAAGTGAATCCCTGTGGCGAGGGCGCTTGCTCCCGTCGGCCGGTCCGCGCTCGGGCGAAGCAGTCGTGAATCCGGGCATCGCGGTTTGTCTGGCATACCGCAATGCCCGGATTGGGAGCGCTTCGCACTCCAGCGGGAGCAAGCTCCCTCGCCACAAAAGCAGATGGCTACTGCCAGTAAAGTGGGATCAGCGGCTTTGGCGTTGTTGCAATAACAGGTTGCTGAAGCCGCTGCCGGCCAGTTGTTTCTGGGCGGTGGTCAGTTGTTCGCGGTTGCTGAACGGGCCGACCAGGACCCGGTACCAGGTTTCGTCCTTCACCGTGCCGGACTCCACCGATACCGCCTGGCCGAGCAGAATGATCTGTGCCCGAACCTTGTCGGCGTCGGCTTCCTTGCGGAACGACCCCGCCTGCAGGAAGAACTTGGTCACTGGCGCCGCCTTGGTCACGGGCGGCGCTGGCGGCGGGGTGAGTCCGCTCAGGGCGGCCTGGGCGCGGGCGGTGTCGATCTTCGCCGCTTCTGCCGGGGTCACAGGCGCCAACGGGGCGGTCTGCGGTGTCGGCAGGGTTTTTTCCGGCACGGCGTCAGGCGGTACGATGACCTCCGATTCCGGCAGCAGGGTGTAGAAGTCGTACTTCGGCTTCACCGGCTGCTGCGGGCTCGGCGGGGTCTTGTTGGCCTCGGCGATCCGCGTGGCTTTCTGCTCTTCCTGCTTGACCCGCTTGACGTCGTCGCCCTTGCCCGGCTCCAGCTTCATCAGGAACACGATGAACGCGCCGACGGTCAGGCCGATGGCCATCCATAGCCAGCCCGGGATCGGCTGTTTTGCAGGAGCTTGGTAACGGCTGGCGCCACGCTTGGGTGCAGGTTTTTTCTTGGCGGCCAACTTACATGCGCTCCAGAGTTTCCAGGCCCAGGAGTTCAAGGCCTTGCTTGAGAGTGCGACCGGTCAGCGCGGCAAGGCGCAAGCGGCTCTGCATCTGTACCGGGGTTTCGGCGCCGAGGATCGGGCAGTTCTCGTAGAAGCTGGAGAACAGGCCGGCAACGTCGTACAGGTAAGTGCAGAGGATGTGCGGCGTGCCCTTGTCGGCCACGTTGTTCAGCACTTCAGCGAACTGCGCCAGCTTGGCCGCCAGCTCCTGTTCGTGTGCGGCTTCGAGGACGATTTGCCCTTCGACTTCGCTGAAGTCCTTGCCGAGCTTGCGGAATACGCCGGCCACACGGGTGTAGGCGTACAGCAGGTACGGCGCGGTGTTGCCTTCGAAGTTCAGCATCAGGTCGAAATTGAAGCTGTAGTCGCTGGTGCGGTGCTTGGACAGGTCGGCGTATTTCACCGCGCCAATACCGACGACTTTGGCGATGTTGCGCAGGTCGGCTTCGGCCAGCTCCGGATTTTTTTCCTTCACCAGGGTGTAGGCGCGCTCCTTGGCTTCGTTCAGCAGGTCGATCAGCTTCACGGTGCCGCCATCACGGGTCTTGAATGGACGGCCATCGGCGCCGTTCATGGTGCCGAAGCCCATGTGTTCCATTTCCATCGGATGGGTCACGAAGCCGGCCATGCGCGCTACGGCAAACACTTGCTGGAAGTGCAGAGCCTGGCGCTGGTCGACGAAGTACAGCGCGCGGTCGGCCTTGAGCACGCCGCTACGGTAGCGCACGGCGGCCAGGTCAGTGGTGGCGTAGAGGTAGCCGCCGTCAGCCTTGACGATGATCACCGGCAGCGGCTCGCCGTCGGCGTTCTTGAACTCGTCGAGGAACACGCACTGGGCGCCGTTGCTCTCGACCAGCATGCCCTTGGCCTTGAGATCGTTGACCACGTTGATCAAGTCGTCGTTGTAGGCGCTTTCGCCCATGACGTCAGCCATGGTCAGTTTGACATTCAGCTGTTCGTAGATCTTCTGGCAGTGGGACAGCGAGATGTCCTTGAACTTGGTCCACAGCGCCAGGCATTCCGCATCGCCGGCCTGCAGCTTGACCACCAGGCCGCGGGCGCGGTCGGCGAACTCTGCGGATTCGTCGAAGCGTTGCTTGGCGGCACGGTAGAAGTTCTCGAGGTCCGACAGTTCGTCGCTGGTGATCGGGTTTTCCTGCAGGTACGCCATCAGCATGCCGAACTGGGTGCCCCAGTCGCCAACGTGGTTCTGGCGGATCACGGTGTCGCCGAGGAACTCCAGGACCCGCGCCACGCCGTCGCCGATGATGGTCGAGCGCAAGTGGCCGACGTGCATCTCCTTGGCCAGGTTCGGTGCCGACAGGTCGACCACGGTACGTTGCACGGGGCCGGCCTTGCGCACGCCCACTTGAGCGTCGGCCAGGGCTGCATTCAGGCGCGCAGCAAGAGCCTGGGTGTTCTGGAAGAAGTTGAGGAACCCGGGGCCGGCGATTTCAGCCTTGCTGACGTTTTCGTCAACCGGCAGCGCGGCAATGATTTTTTCCGCCAGGTCGCGTGGTTTCATGCCGGCCGGCTTGGCCAGCATCATGGCGATGTTGCTGGCGAAGTCGCCGTGAGTCTTGTCACGGGAGTTCTCCACCTGAATCGCCGGCGTCAGGCCTTCAGGCAACACACCGTCGGTAACGAGTTGGGTGAGGGCTTGCTGGATCAACTGGCGAATGGTGTCTTTCATGGTCTTCTCTTTCAACCGCAGAGCGGCGGCGCATCAATGCGCGGGTGGAAAAACTGGGCATTATCCGTTGCGAAGTCGGGCTTGCCAACCATTGTAGGTTCATTGCGGACTTACGGTGGCTGATTACTTTGTGGCGAGGGAGCTTGCTCCCGCTGGGGCGCGAAGCGCTCCTGAAATCGGCTGCCGTGTTCTTCTTGCCGGAACAGGGGCTCCATGTTTGCGGCTGCTGCGCACCCGAGCGGGAGCAAGCTCCCTCGCCACGTTGATTCAATACAAATCGACCGGGTCGACATCCAGCGACCAGCGCACCGCTCGACCGCTCGGCATCTGCTCCAATACCAGCAGCCACGCACTGAGCAGCCGATGCAGCGGTGCCCGCGCCGTGGCTTGCAGCAACAGTTGTGCGCGATAACGTCCCGCCCGGCGCTCCATGGGGGCCGGCACCGGGCCGAGCAGTTCGATCCCGCTCAGGTTCTGTTCGGCCAGCAAGCGCTCGGCCTCGCTGCAGGCCTCGTCAAGGAAGCCTTCGGCCTGCCCGGGCTTGTGTGCTTCGGCGCGCAGCAGCGCCAGGTGGGCAAAGGGCGGCAGTCCGGCGGCGCGGCGTTCGCTCAAGGCCTGTTCGGCAAAGGCGAAGTAACCTTGCTCGGTCAGCTGCACCAGCAAGGGATGGTCTGCCAGGTGGGTCTGGATGATCACTTTGCCCGGCTCTTCGGCGCGACCGGCACGACCGGCGACCTGCACGATCAATTGGGCCATGCGCTCGCTGGCGCGGAAGTCACCCGAGAACAACCCACCGTCGGCATCGAGGATCGACACCAGGGTCACCCGGGGGAAGTGATGCCCTTTGGCGAGCATCTGCGTGCCCACCAGAATGCATGGCTGACCTTTCTGGATGGTGGCGAACAACTGGTTCATCGCGTCTTTGCGCGACGTGCTGTCGCGGTCGACCCGTAGCACCGGGTAGTCCGGGAATAATATCCCCAGGCGCTCTTCGGCACGCTCGGTGCCGGCGCCCACCGGCCGCAGATCGACCGTGCCGCATTTCGGGCAATTGCGCGGAGCCCGTTCTACATAGCCGCAGTGGTGGCAGCGTAATTCGCCGTGGCGCTGGTGTACCGTCATGCGTGCATCGCAGCGCTGGCATTCGGACATCCAGCCGCAATCGTGACAGAGCAGGGTTGGCGCAAACCCTCGGCGGTTGAGAAACACCAGGACTTGCTGGCCGGCGGCGAGGGTCTGGCCGATGGCTTGTTGCATGGGGCCGGAGATGCCGCTGTCCAGCGGGCGACTTTTCACGTCCAGGCGCAGGAAGCGTGGTTGCTTGGCGCCGCCAGCCCGTTCGTTCAGGCGCAGCAGCCCGTAGCGACCGGTGTAGGCGTTGTGCAGGCTTTCCAGGGAGGGGGTCGCAGAACCCAGGACTATCGGGATGTTTTCCTGTCGCGCACGCACCAGCGCCAGGTCACGGGCGTGGTAACGCAAGCCTTCCTGCTGTTTATAGGAGCCGTCGTGCTCTTCGTCGATGATGATCAGGCCGGGGTTTTTCATCGGCGTGAACAGCGCCGAGCGGGTGCCGATAATAATGTCGGCCTCGCCATCGCGGGCCGCCAACCAGGACTCCAGGCGTTCCCGGTCGTTGACTGACGAGTGCACGAGCGCGATGCGCGCATTGAAGCGTTGCTCGAAGCGCGCCAGGGTTTGCGGCCCGAGGTTGATCTCGGGGATCAGCACCAGCGCTTGCTTGCCGGCCTCGAGGGTCTCGCGGATCAGCTGCAAATAGACTTCGGTCTTGCCGCTGCCCGTTACGCCGGCCAACAGGAAGGCGTGGAAACTGTCCAGGCCCGCGCTGATGGCTTCGTAGGCGGCGCGTTGTTCCGGGTTCAGCGGCAGCTCGGGTTGGGCCAGCCAGTGCTCATGGCGCTCGCCGGGCGCGTGCTTGCGAATGTCCACCTGTATCAGTTCCTTGGCCAGCAGCAGGTCAAGACTGTCCTTGCTCAACATCAACTTGCTCAGCAGTTGGTGAGCAACGCCGTGAGGGTGCTGGGCCAGGGTTGCCAGGGCCTCGCGCTGGCGCGGGGCACGGGCAATGCGCGGATCGTCAAGCCTGGCGCCCGGGGTGATCGACCAGAAGCGCTCCTGGCGCGCTTCGGCCAGCTCGCCTTGGCGTAACAGCACCGGCAGTGCCCAGCTCAGGGTGTCGCCGAGGCTGTGCTGGTAGTACTGGGAGGTCCACAGGCACAGCTTGAACAGTGCCGCCGGCAGCGGTGGCGTGGTGTCGAGCAGGGCCAGTGCCGGCTTGAGTTTGTCTGCCGGTACATCGCTGTGGCTGGTGACTTCCACCAGAATGCCGATCATCTCCCGTCGACCGAATGGCACGCGCAAGCGCATGCCTGGCTGCAGCTGCTTGCGCAGAACGCCGGCCGGCGCGCGGTAGTCGAACAGGCGGCGCAGGGGCGAAGGCAGGGCGAGGCGCAGTATGGCGTCGGGCACGCGGGATGATCTCATTGGGCGGGTGGTGAAGAGGGGGCGGAGCCTAGCAGACGGTCGGGATCGTGTCCTCCATCAGGAAAGCGTTCACCTGTTGGCGAGCGGATTCTGATGCCAGGCAAGGCGCTACGACGACTCTGGCTCTATGGAGGTAGCAGTGCCGAATGGCGTTAAAAGACGCCGCTGGCATCGGACCATATTTTCTGATGGAGGGCGCTTTGGACCGCTTGCGCGAATGAAAAGGTCTGGTAGAATCCGCGGCCTAATTACGTGCGGTATTCAACAATGGTGTTGAGTGGCGGCACGCTAGCCTGAGGAATCACCATGAAAGCCGATATCCATCCAACATACGAAATCACCGCAGTAACCTGCAGCTGTGGCAACAAGTTCGAAACTCGTTCGAACCTGGCCAAGCCTCTGGCGATCGACGTATGCAACGAGTGCCACCCGTTCTACACCGGTAAGCAGAAGACTCTGGATACTGGCGGCCGTGTACAGAAGTTCGCCGACCGTTTCGGTATGTTCGGTGCCAAAAAGGCCTAAGGCCTATCGATTTGGAAGGTCGTTCCGACTTCTCCAGACTGATGAAAAAGGCGTCCCTTGTGGACGCCTTTTTTGTGTCTGCGATTTGGCTGTCCGCGGCTCAAGCCTTCTGCCCGGAACAGAATGCAAAGACCGTTGGGGTCGTGCCTTGACCCGCGTTTTGAGGTCGAGGGGGTCAATCGTGAGGCGTACATGCTCGCCGAGGGCTTCGCTTATCGGGTGGCAGTGCCGGCGAGTGTCGATCTGGTCAGTTGCCGGCAGGCTGCCGAACGGGTTGCTCGACAGGCGGGGCTGGGGTCTTGGTGGCAGTCTCCTGTGCTGAAAGCGGAGCAGATCACGGCTTGCGGATTTGCCGTGACCGGTGGTCGTGTGAGCAGGGGCCAGTGCAATCGTGGCGGGGTTTGGATCGAGTTGCAGGGTTTGGTTGTATTGCGCGTTGCACCCAATCAGTTCAATCCATTTGAGCTGCCTCCACTGGAGCGACGCAAAGGCAAGCGGATCGAGGCGCGTGGCTGGGTACCCGATCGTTCGCGACAAGGGCGTTTGCAATTCGCTCAGGCGTGCGGGTTGCGTCCATTGACCCATCCGACGATGTTGCAGGTGTCCACTTGAGAAAAATTGTAGACATTTTTTATGGTGATTGTGAACAGTTAAGCCCTTGTGTTCCGTGGCTCTTGGCCCAAAGTCGTAGGGTAGGGCGCTTGACAGGGGTGACTGGTCAGTCTTGTGGGGACTTTGCGAGGCGCGTATCCTCGGCGACCAGTCTGTCCAACAGTAAAAGCGGAATGCCCCCATGTCTGATCTGAAAACTGCCGCTCTCGAATATCATGCCAATCCTCGTCCAGGGAAGCTGAGTGTCGAGCTCACCAAGGCCACTGCTACCGCCCGTGACCTGTCGCTGGCCTATAGCCCCGGCGTAGCCGAGCCAGTACGCGAAATCGCTCGCGATCCTGAACTGGCCTACAAGTACACCGGCAAGGGCAACCTGGTTGCAGTCATTTCCGATGGCACCGCGATTCTCGGCCTGGGTAACCTCGGCCCATTGGCGTCCAAGCCAGTGATGGAAGGCAAGGGCGTACTGTTCAAGCGCTTCGCCGGTATCGACGTGTTCGACATCGAAGTCGACTCCGAAAGCCCGCAGGCTTTCATCGACACCGTAAAACGCATCTCCATCACGTTCGGTGGCATCAACCTGGAAGACATCAAGGCGCCTGAGTGCTTTGAGATCGAACGTGCCCTGATCGAGCAGTGCGACATTCCGGTGTTCCACGATGACCAGCACGGTACTGCGATCGTGACCGCTGCCGGCATGATCAACGCCCTGGAAATCGCGGGCAAAACCCTGCCAGACGCCAAGATCGTCTGCCTGGGTGCTGGTGCTGCTGCCATCTCCTGCATGAAATTGCTGGTGAGCATGGGCGCCAACATCGAAAACATCTACATGGTTGACCGTACCGGTGTGATCCACTCCGGCCGTGACGACCTGAACCAGTACAAGGCGGTCTTCGCCCACGCGACCGACAAGCGCACCCTGGCAGACGCCTTGCAAGGTGCTGACGTGTTCGTCGGCCTGTCCGGCCCGAACCTGCTGAGTGCCGAAGGCCTGAAGACAATGGCGGCCAACCCGATCGTATTCGCCTGCTCGAACCCGGATCCGGAAATCGCCCCGGAACTGGCTCACGCTACCCGTGACGACGTGATCATGGCGACCGGTCGTTCGGACTACCCGAACCAGGTGAACAACGTACTGGGCTTCCCGTTCATCTTCCGTGGTGCCCTGGACGTTCGCGCCAAGCGCATCAACGAAGAAATGAAAGTGGCCGCGGCCAATGCCCTGCGTGAACTGGCCAAGCTGCCGGTACCTCAGGAAGTGTGCGACGCCTACGGTGGCATCAAGCTGGAATTCGGTCGTGAGTACATCATCCCGAAACCAATGGATGCCCGTCTGATCACCGTAATCTCCGACGCCGTGGCCAAGGCCGCGATCGAGACCGGCGTGGCAACCCTGCCGTATCCGAAGAACTACCCGCTCAAAAGCGTGGATGACGTGTTTAACGGCTAAGCCTGCGTAGCGTCAAACCCCAAGCCCCGGCTCTCGCGAGTCGGGGCTTTTTGCATTCTGACGGGCGATGGGTGGTGTAGCGGGATCGGTGCGATCTGCTTTACTCAGCCTGCCAAGAGGCGTAGTCGTGCGAAGAAGCTTCTTTTTCTATGACAGCATGCTCAATCTCGCTTTGCTCGAGCAGATTGAAAAGGGGTTCTGCATGTCTTCCGCCATCGAGGCTTCGGTCGACAAGCTGGACAGCGTCCAGTTTCTGCGGGCAATAGCGGCGACGGCCGTGGTCGTTCAACACGTCCCACTGTTTCGCAATGGTGCCTGGGGCGTCGACATTTTTTTCGTGATCAGTGGCTTCATCATGGCCCTGGTTACCGCCAAGTCGAAAAGACACTTTTTCACCAAGCGTGTGATCCGGGTCGTGCCGCTTTACTGGCTGGGCACCTTTGGCGTATTTGGCGTGGCCCTGCTGCTGCCCAGCTTGCTGGACAACACCACGGCGGATCTGACCGGCCTTATCAAGTCGCTGCTGTTCATTCCCTACCAGAAGGGTGAGTACGTTCAGCCCCTGTTGTTCCTCGGCTGGACCCTGAACTTCGAGATGCTCTTCTACGTCCTGTTTGCTCTGTCCATGGCCATCAGTCATCGCCACCGCCTGCTGATCTGCTCGCTCGTACTCATGGTCCTGGTGCTGCTGGGGCAGTGGATGAAGTTCGACTCAGTGATTCTGGATTTCTATAGCTCTGAAATTCTTGCGGAATTTGCCTTCGGCATGGGCTGCTACGCGCTGTATGCCCGCACCGCTGGCTGGCGTGCTTCCGGGCCCACAATCGGGGTGCGAGTGGTTTTGGTGCTGATCAGTGTCACCTGTATTGCCAGTATGCCGTTCAGTGAGGCCTTTGCGACGACTCTGGGGCGCAGCATTTATTGGGGGATTCCGGCCACCTTGTGCTTTCTGGCGATGGTGCATGGTCTGGCAGGTCTGCGCCTGCCCTGGGGGATGGTGCTGCTCGGCGACGCCAGCTATTCCCTGTATCTGTTCCACCCCTACGTGATGAAGGTGTTCAACAAGGTTTTCCACGTGTTCGATACGTCGGGCCTGCTCGCCTACCTGACGGCAGTGCTGGCCATCGGCCTGTGTTATCTGGTCGCAATCAGCATCTATCGGCTGGTGGAGTTGCCAATGACCAGGCGGCTGCGCGTCATCTTCCTCGACCGTCATCGGGTTGGGAAGCTGCCACCGGAGTTGCCGGTGGAGCGCAGCGAATTGCGGGGTGAATGAGCGAGGTCAGAACAAATCGATCGGCGCGACTTCGTCCGCTGGCAGCGGGCTGCCCGGTGCGGCGCCGTTGCCCAGTTCGCTGCCGGTCGGTGGCGTGTCTTCGCTCTTGAACAGTTCGAAGTAGGCACCCGGTGTGCCTGGCGATGCTGCGCGACCGCTGATCGGGTCTACCCGCAGGCTGAGTATGCCTTCAGGTTCGGCCTGGGTATGGGGCGGCTTGTCCTTGAGCGCGGCGCCCATGTAGTTCATCCAGATGGGCAGTGCCACCGTACCGCCGTACTCCCGCCTGCCCAAGCTCTCCGGTTGGTCGAATCCGGCCCAGACGGTGGTCACATAGTCGGCGTTGTAGCCCGAGAACCAGGCGTCCTTGGATTCGTTGGTGGTCCCGGTCTTGCCGGCGAGGTCGGTGCGACCCAGGGCCAGGGCGCGGCGGCCCGTGCCAAGCTTGATCACGTCCTGCAGCATGCTGTTGAGGATGTAGGTCGTACGCCCGTCGATGATGCGCTCGGCCACGGCCGGCGCGGGAGCGGCGGCTTGGTCGACCGGGGTCTGGCCGGGCGCGACGTTGACCGTGAAGGCTTCGGCGGTCGGTGCGGCAATGCCGTCGCTGGCGATGGCGCCCTGGGGCACGCTTGGCGGGTTGGCGACGAACAGTGTGTCGCCATTGCGGCTCTCGATCTTGTCGATGATGTACGGAGTGATCTTGTAGCCGCCGTTGGCAAAGGTGCTCCAGCCGGTCGCGATTTCCATCGGCGTCAGCGTCGCCGTGCCCAAGGCCAGCGAGAGGTTGCGTGGCAAGTCGTCCTTGTTGAAGCCGAATTTGCTGATGTAGTCGATGGTGCGGTCCACGCCCAGCGCCTGGAGCAGGCGGATCGATACCAGGTTGCGCGACTTGTACAGCGCTTCACGCATGCGGATCGGGCCGAGGAAGGTGTTGGTGTCGTTCTTCGGGCGCCAGACCTTGTCCAGGTACTCATCGACAAACACGATCGGCGCATCGTTCACCAGGCTGGAGGCTGTGTAGCCGTTATCCAGCGCGGCGCTGTAGACGAAGGGCTTGAAGCTCGAGCCCGGTTGGCGCTTGGCCTGCATGGCGCGGTTGTAGTTGCTCTGTTCGAAGGCGAAGCCACCGACCAGTGCGCGGATGGCCCCGTTTTGCGGATCCAGCGAGACCAGTGCGCCCTGGGCGACCGGGACCTGGCTGAACTTCAGGCTGTTATCCGGTTGGCGCTGTACGCGGATCAGGTCGCCGACCTGGGCGACGTCCGAAGGCTGGCGTGGGACGGGACCCATGCTGTTGGTATTCAGGAACGGCCGCGCCCACTTCATGGTGTCCCAGCTGACGTACTCGGCGCCGGTGCGGGTCAGTACCTGCAGGCCTTGCTTGTCGACCTGGGTGACGATGGCCGGCTCCAGGCCGCTGATGGTGCGCTGCTTGGTCAGCTCGGCAGCCCAGGCGTCGAGCGTCTTGCCCGGCAGGCGCGATTCAGGGCCGCGATAGCCGTGGCGCTGGTCGTAGGTCATCAGGCCTTCATGGACGGCGGTATTGGCCATCTCCTGAAGGTTGCTCGGCACGGTGGTGGTGACGCGGAAACCTTCCGTGTAGGCGTCGCTGCCATAGCGCCCGACCATTTCGGCGCGGGCCATTTCAGCGATGTACGGCGCGTTCACTTCCGGGGTCGGCACATGGTAGCTGGCGTTCAGCGGTTCGTTGATCGCCGTGGTGTAGTCGGCTTCGGTGATTTTACCGAGCTTGTACATGCGCCCCAGGATCCAGTCGCGACGTTCCTTGCTGCGCGTCGGGTTGGCCAGTGGGTTGAAGCGCGACGGGGCCTTGGGCAGGCCGGCAATCATTGCCATCTGCGCCAGGGTGACGTCACGGATCGACTTGCCGTAATACACCTGTGCCGCCGCCTCGATGCCGTAGGCGCGGTTGCCCAGGTAGATCTTGTTCACATAGAGCTCGAGGATCTCGTCCTTGGTCAGCTGACGCTCGATCTGCAGGGCCAGGAGGATCTCCGTGGTCTTGCGCGAGAAGCTGCGTTCGCTGGTCAGGAAGAAGTTCTTGGCGACCTGCATGGTGATGGTGCTGCCGCCGGACTGGATGTGTCCGCTTTTGATCAGCTGGGTGGCGGCACGCATCAGGCTGCTGGGGTCGACGCCATAGTGATTGGCGAAGTTGTCGTCTTCAGCACTTAGTAACGCATTAATGAAATTGGGGGGAATGTCGGCGAAACGTATCGGCGTACGGCGCATTTCGCCAAATTCTGCGATCAACTTGTCGTCGCTGCTGTAGACCCGCAAAGGGATCTGCAACTGGATGCTTCTAAGCGCCTCCACCGAGGGAAGGCCCGGGCTAAGGTAAAGAAACGCGCCACTCAGACTCAGGAGCAGTCCGCAGAAAATGGCGACGATGGACCACCCGAAAAATTTCAGCAGACGAATCAAGGCTTTTGGATATCCAGGGTAAAGAATGAATTAGGCGTCAGGGCATTCAGGGTTAGCAAGGATCGGCCTGCGCTTGCGAAAAGCGGAAAAAAACGATGGGCATTATAAGCACTTTTTCTACCTCAGGCGTATTTGGCCCCAGTGTCAAGACTCGGCTATTGAACGCAACGAATAATAAAGAGTCCGTAACTCACGGAAAGTCATAGGGAATTGGTAGTGCCAGGACTCTTCAATAAAAAGCGCCGCAGGCTATTGGGCATCGACATCAGTTCAACCTCGCTCAGGCTTGTGGAGCTGAGCCGCTCTGGCACGCGCTATTGCGTCGAAGCCAGTGGGATGGAGCTGCTGCCAGCCGGTGCGGTGGTCGAGAAAAACATTGTTGAACTCGACACTGTCGGGGCGGCACTGTCCCGGCTACTGCAAAGGACCAGGAGCGATGTCAGGAACGCCGCGGTGGCGGTTTCCGGATCAGCGGTCATCACCAAAGTCATCGAACTGGATGCCGGGCTGTCGGTCGATGAGATGGAGTGTCAATTGAAGCTCGACGCCGACCAGTATATTCCTTATCCCCTCGACGAAGTCGCCATCGACTTCGACGTCCAGGGTGCCGCTCGTCACAGTCCTGAGCGGGTAGAGGTGCTGCTGGCCGCCTGTCGCAAGGAAAGCATCGAACTGCGTGAGGCTGCGCTGGCCTTGGCGGGTCTGACGGCCAAGGTGGTCGACATCGAGGCGTTTGCGCTGGAGCGGGTCTATGGCTTGCTGGTGCCACAGCTGGCGGGTTTACGCGGGCGATCGATCGTGGCGCTGGTCGACATCGGTGACACCATGACCACGCTCAACGTGCTGCTCAATGGTCGAGTGATCTACACCCGTGAGCAACTGTTCGGCGGTCGCCAGTTGACCGAGGACATACAGCGACGATACGGCGTGTCTGTCGAGCAGGCGATGCTGGCAAAACGACAAGGCGGGTTGCCGGAAAACTACGCTCGAGAAGTCCTGCAGCCCTTTTGCGAGACGCTGGTGCAGCAGGTGTCGCGCTCCTTGCAGTTTTTCTTTGCCACAGGGCAGTACCGTGCGATCGACCATATCGTGCTGGCCGGTGGCACGGCTTCGATCGACGGTCTGGGTCGCATGGTCGAGCAGCGCCTGGAGACGCCAACGCTTGTGGTCAACCCGTTCGTCGGCATGACCTTGGGCCGCAAGGTCAATGCCGCTGCGCTGGCGGCTGATGCACCGGCCCTGATGATTGCGTGCGGTCTGGCGCTGAGGAGCTTCGACTGATGACGCGGATCAATCTACTGCCCTGGCGTGAAGCGCAGCGTGAGGAGCGTCGCCAGCGTTTCCTGCTGTTATTGGTGGGGGTCGTGGTCGTGGCGGTTGGCGTGATTCTGTTGGGCAATCACTGGATCAATAGCGCCATCGAACGGCAGATCGCTCGTAACGCCTATGTCAGCAGGCAGATTGCCGTGCTGGATGACCGGATCCGGCAGATTGGCGAGCTAAAAGCCCGACGCGAACAACTCGTTGAACGCATGGGGATTATCCAGGGCCTGCAGGGTAATCGACCGGTGAGTGGGCGAGTCTTTGACCAGCTGGTGCGAACCCTCCCCACGGGCGTGTATTTCACCGAGGTGAAGCGGGTCGACGACACGCTGTCCATTCGTGGCGCGGCACTCGCCAGTGACCGGGTCTCGGATCTGATGCGCAATCTCGAGGGTTCCGACTGGTTCGGTGCGCCGAGCCTGAGCGAGGTCAAGACCGCGACGCCTGGCGCAACGGATCAGGCCAGTCTGTTCCGGTTGACCGTTCGCCAGGTAGCGCCGGCCACGACCGGGGGCGCGGAATGAGCCTGGTGCAATGGTTTGACGCGGTGCGCAAGGTCGATATCAATGAGCTGGACTTGAACAACATCGGGTCGTGGCCTGCACCGGTCAAGGTCCTGGTCGGTGCATTGGTCATGGCTCTGGTGCTGGTGTTGGGCTACAACCTTCAGCTTCGCGATCTGGACGATCTGCTGGAGCAGGCGCGTGCCGGGGAGGCGAGCCTGAAGGCGCAGTTTTCGAGCAAGGCGCAACTGGCGGCCAACCTCGAACCCTACACCGAGCAGATGAAAGCCATGGAAGACGCGTTCGGTGTGCTGCTCAGGCAACTACCCGGCGATACCGAAGTGCCAGGGCTGCTGGAGGACATTAGCCGAACCGGCCTGGGTAGTGGCCTGGCGTTCGAAGAGATCAAGCTGCTGCCGGAAGTCGCCCGGCCGTTCTACGTCGAACTGCCGATCCAGATCACCGTCACGGGCGACTATCACGACCTGGCGACCTTCGTCAGCGGAGTCGCAGGACTGCCCCGGATTGTCACCCTGCATGACTTCAGCATCGAGCCCGCCAGCCCGAGTCTCGATGCCAGGCTGCGCATGAGCATCCAGGCCAGGACCTACCGCTACAACGATACCGGGCGCCAGCCATGAATGCGCCGCGATGGCTCTTTCCGTTCGTGCTGGCGGGCGGTCTTGCCGGGTGTGACGGTGACGGCGATTTCAGTGACCTGGATGCCTATATGAACGAGGTGCTGGTGCGTCCGTCCGGCCAGATTGAGCCCATGCCGGTCTTCCACGCTTACCCGACGTTCACGTACAACGCCGCCTCGCTACGCAGTCCGTTTTCCGCGCAGATCAGGCCGGGCCTGGCCGGTGGTGGTCATGGTTCGCGCGCTGTCCGGCCGGATCCCGCCCGGATCCGGCACTACCTGGAAGGTTTCAATATCGAGCAGTTCGAAATGGTCGGCACGATCGCCAATGCCTCGGGCACCTTTGCGCTGTTGCGCGGTGCTGGTGGTGTGCATCGGCTCAAGGTGGGCGACTACCTGGGGCGTAACGACGGGCGGATTGTGGCGATCGGCAATGATCAGGTCGACGTGGTCGAAATTGTTCCCGATGGCGAGGGTGCCTGGCTGGAGCGACCGCGGACCCTCCCTCTGAAAGTGCACTCATAGTGGAACCCGAATCATGAACAGGACTCTTTCAATCCTCGGACTGTCGCTAGGGATAGCGCTGCTTTCTCCGGGGGTGTCTGCGGCCAGGCTCAACGCGCTGGATGTCGCCGCGCTACCGGGTGATCGCGTCGAGCTGAAGCTGGTTTTCGACGGGCCGCCCCCGGAACCTCATGGCTACACCACGGATAAACCCGCGCGAATTGCCCTCGATTTGCCGGGGGTGACCACTCACTTGGCCAGCAAGCACCGTGACCTGGGCGGTGCAAACGTGCGCAGCGCCACGGTGGTCGAGGTCAAGGATCGAGCACGACTGGTGATCAACCTGGCGCAGTTGGCGCCCTACAGTACGCGGGTCGAAGGCAATGCCTTGTTCGTGGTGGTCGGGCAGGCGGCTGCCGTTGCTCGCAAGGCAAGCCCAGCCAAGGTCGCGCAGCCCTCCGGAAGTGCCGACTACGCGGGCAAGGCCATTCGCGGTGTGGACTTCCAGCGTGGAGAGCAGGGTGAGGGCAACGTTGTCATCGACTTGTCGGATCGAGGGATCAGCCCGGATATCCAGGAGCGCGACGGCAAGATCATCCTCAGTTTCGCCAGGACCCGCTTGCCCGAGCGGTTGCGGGTTCGTTTGGACGTCAAGGATTTCGCCACCCCGGTGCAATACGTCAATGCCAGTGCGTCCGCCGACAAGGCCAGCATCAGCATTGAGCCCAGTGGCGCCTTCGACTACTCGACTTTTCAAACCGACAACAAGCTGACCGTCAGTGTCCGGCCGATGGTCGTTGAGGATCTGCAAAAGCGCAATGTCGAGCGCTCTGCCTACAGCGGTGAAAAGCTATCGCTGAATTTTCAGGACATTGATGTACGTTCAGTGCTGCAGTTGATCGCCGATTTCACCAATCTCAACCTGGTGGCCAGTGACACGGTGCAGGGTGGCATCACCTTGCGCTTGCAAAACGTGCCTTGGGACCAGGCGCTGGACCTGGTGCTCAAGACCAAGGGGCTGGACCAGCGCAAGCTTGGCAACGTCCTGCTGGTCGCCCCGGCGGACGAGATCGCCGCCCGCGAACGCCAGGAACTGGAGTCGCTAAAGCAGATCGCCGAACTGGCACCGCTACGCCGGGAATTGTTGCAGGTCAACTACGCCAAGGCGGTGGACATCGCCAAATTGTTCCAGTCGGTGACCAGTGGCGAGGCCAAGCGCGATGAGCGCGGCTCGATTACTGTCGATGAGCGCACCAACAACATCATCGCCTACCAGACCCAGGAGCGCCTGGAAGAACTGAGGCGGATCGTCGCGCAACTGGATATTCCGGTGCGTCAGGTGATGATCGAGGCACGCATCGTCGAGGCCAACGTCGATTACGACAAGAGCCTGGGTGTGCGCTGGGGTGGTTCAGTGCGTAGTGGCAACTGGAATGCTTCGGGAGTTGGCAGCGCGAAGGAGGGGGCCTTGGGCAGAAGCGCCAGCACCAATTCACCGTTCGTCGACATGGGGGTGGCTGGCCATACGTCGGGAATCGGTATTGCCTACATCACCGATAACCTGTTGCTGGACCTTGAGCTGACGGCCATGGAGAAGACCGGCAATGGGGAGATTGTCTCGCAACCCAAAGTGGTGACCTCCGACAAGGAGACTGCGAAGATCCTCAAGGGTACGGAAATTCCCTACCAGGAGGCCAGTTCCAGTGGCGCGACCTCGGTGTCGTTCAAGGAGGCCTCGCTGTCTTTGGAGGTGACGCCGCAGATCACCCCCGACAACCGCATCATCATGGCGGTCAAGGTCACCAAGGACGAGCCGGATTACCTGAACAAGGTGCAGGATGTACCGCCGATCAAGAAGAACGAGGTCAATGCCAATGTGCTGGTGACCGATGGCGAAACCATCGTTATCGGTGGGGTTTTCTCAAATACTCAGAGCAAGGTCGTAGATAAAGTGCCATTTCTCGGTGATGTGCCGTATCTTGGCCGCCTTTTCAGGCGTGACGTGGTGTCGGAGAAAAAATCCGAGCTGCTGGTATTTCTCACTCCGCGTATCATGAATAACCAGGCGATTGCTGTGAGTCATTGATTCTGTGCGAAATTTGATTCTTGTTGGGCCGATGGGTGCTGGTAAAAGCACCATCGGTCGCTTGTTGGCCAAAGAGTTGCGCCTGCCGTTCAAGGATTCCGATAAGGAAATTGAATTGCGCACGGGTGCCAATATCCCGTGGATCTTCGACAAAGAAGGCGAACCCGGCTTTCGTGACCGCGAGCAGGCGATGATCGCCGAATTGTGCGCGCTCGACGGCGTGGTGCTGGCGACGGGTGGTGGCGCGGTCATGCGCGAAGCCAATCGTCGTGCACTGCACGCCGGCGGGCGCGTGGTGTATTTGCATGCGTCGGTCGAGCAGCAGGTCGGGCGCACTTCGCGCGATCGCAATCGTCCGTTGCTGCGCACCGCCGATCCGGCCAAGACCCTGCGCGATCTGCTGACGCTGCGCGATCCGCTGTATCGGGAAATCGCCGACCTGGTGGTGGAAACCGATGAGCGGCCACCGCGGATGGTTGTCCTAGACATTCTGGAGCGCTTGCAGCAGCTTCCTCCCCGTTAATCCTCGGCGCGAAATGCGCTATCCTCGGCCTCGCGTCATGACGGCTTCGGGGTGTGGCGCAAGGCGGGTGGGCAACGTCATTCAATCAGGTGTTGCCAATCGATAACAAAAGGCAGGGCACCTGATTCCAACTTCATTGTGGGGACACATGCAGACACTTAAGGTCGATTTAGGCGAGCGTAGCTACCCGATCCATATTGGCGAAGGGTTGCTGGACCAGCCCGAGTTGCTGGCGCCGCATATCGCTGGGCGGCAAGTGGCAATCATCTCCAACGAGACCGTTGCGCCACTGTATCTGGAGCGTCTGACCCGCAGCCTGGCACAGTTTTCCGTCATTTCGGTGGTGTTGCCCGATGGCGAAGCCTTCAAGACCTGGGAAACCCTGCAAACCATTTTCGATGGCCTGCTCACCGCACGCCATGACCGGCGCACCACCGTGATCGCTCTGGGCGGCGGCGTGATTGGAGACATGGCCGGTTTTGCCGCCGCCTGTTACCAGCGTGGTGTCGATTTCATCCAGATACCGACCACCTTGCTGTCGCAAGTCGACTCCTCGGTAGGCGGCAAGACCGGGATCAACCATCCGCTGGGCAAAAACATGGTGGGCGCTTTCTATCAGCCGAACGTGGTGCTGATCGATACCGCCACCCTCAACACCTTGCCGGCCCGCGAGCTGTCTGCCGGCCTGGCCGAAGTCATCAAGTACGGGTTGATCTGCGATGAGCCGTTCCTTACCTGGCTCGAAGACAACGTCGACCGCCTGCGCGCCCTCGACCAGGGCGCGCTGACCTACGCCATCGAGCGCTCCTGCGCGGCCAAGGCTGCGGTGGTTGGCGCCGATGAGCGTGAGTCCGGTGTGCGGGCCACTCTCAACCTGGGTCACACCTTCGGTCACGCTATCGAAACCCACATGGGCTATGGTGTCTGGCTACATGGCGAAGCGGTGGCTGCGGGCACGGTAATGGCGCTGGAGATGTCGTCGCGCCTGGGCTGGATCACACCCCAGGAGCGCGATCGCGGTATTCGCCTGTTCCAGCGTGCCGGGTTGCCGGTCATCCCGCCAGAAGAGATGACCCCTGCCGATTTTCTCGAACACATGGCAATAGACAAGAAAGTAATCGACGGCCGTTTGCGGCTGGTGTTGTTGCGCCGTATGGGCGAAGCCGTAGTGACCGACGATTATCCGAAAGAGGTTTTACAGGCCACGCTGGGAGCGGATTACCGCGCCCTGGCTCAGCTTAAAGGTTAATAAGATCCCCATGACCAGTTTGCATGCCGACGAGGCGTTTCTAGGCCACTACCAGTTGAACCATGACCCTTTTGCTCCACGGGTTCCCGGTTTCAAGTTTTTCCCTGCCCAGCGCAAGCCCGTGCTGGGGCAACTGCATCACCTGGCCCGTTACAGCCAGCTGTTGCTGGTGGTCACCGGGCCGCAAGGCAGCGGCAAGACCCTGTTGCGCCAGGCGCTGGTTGCCAGCACCAACAAGCAGACGGTACAGAGCGTGGTGGTCTCCGCCCGCGGTGCCGGTGATGCGGCCGGTGTGTTGCGTCAGGTGGCCCAGTCGCTGGAAATCGCGCAGGCTGAAGTCGGTGCGATCCTCAAGCAGGTGGTGCAACTCGCCCTGACCGGCCAGGAAGTCTATCTGCTGGTGGACGACGCCGAGCAGCTCGACGAGTCGGCGCTTGAAGCGTTGCTGGCCCTGGCGGCCGGTGCGCCTGAGGGGCGCCCGCATGTGTTCCTGTTCGGTGAGCCGTCGCTGATCGCCGGGCTTGAGTCGTTGACGGGCGAGGAAGAGCGCTTCCACGTCATCGAGTTGCAACCGTATGCCGAGGAGGAAACTCGCGAATACCTGGCTCAGCGCCTTGAGGGTGCCGGTCAGGGAATCGAACTTTTCTCCGCCAATCAGATCTCTGAGATTCACGAAAGCTCCGACGGCTGGCCTGGAAACATCAACCAGGTTGCCCGCGATGCGATGATCGAAGCCATGATTGCTAGCCGCTCAGCGGTCAAGCGTCCAAGTATGGGGTTCAACATGCCGAAGAAACACGTATTGGCAATTTCCGCCGTTGTCGTGGTTGCGGTGGCCGCTGCCTGGTTGATGCCGGGTCGCAGCAAGACACCAACCACCGGCGCACCTGCCAACGAGCAGGCGCAACTGCCGCTCGGCCAGGGCGCTCCAACACCGAACGGCGGCGCTCCGGCGGTCGAGTTCGCCGGCAACACCCAGCCGATGCCGCTGCCGCTGGTCGGGCAATCCCAGCCGGTAATGCGGGGGCCGTTGGCTGAAGAGGCCGGTGGCATCACCGAAGGCGACGACGGTGTGCCGCTCGAAGGTTCCAGCGCTGTTCCGCCGACCGTGACCACCATTGCACCACCGGCCGGCATTTCAGCCGGTCCTGCACCGACCCCGGCTCCAGCACCTGTTGCCAAGCCAGCGCCTGTCCAGGTTGCTACCGCCAAGCCTGCACCTGCTCCTGTGGCCAAACCGGCTCCAGTGGCCAAGCCTGCTCCAGTAGCCAAGCCGGCCGAGAAGCCAGCCACTGTCGCCAAGGCGACATCCGGTGGCAGTTGGTATGCCGGTCAGGCTCCGGGCAGCTACGTCGTACAGATCCTGGGCACCAGCTCGGAAGCCACGGCGCAGAACTTCGTCAAAGAGCAGGGCGGCCAGTACCGCTATTTCAAGAAAGTGCTCAACGGCAAGCCGCTTTACGTCATCACTTACGGCAGCTTCGCCAACCGCGATGCAGCTGTTACCGCTATCAAGGCCTTGCCAGCGAAGGTTCAGGCTGGTAAACCTTGGCCTCGCACTGTCGCCAGCGTCCAACAGGAACTGGCAACAACTCGCTGAAGATTCGGCGGCCTTACCCAGGCCGCCTCTCCAAGCACCTCAAAATTTCTACAAGTGCGCGCAGCCCTACAGGGTCTGTTGGCGCTTGCTGACGACCGCGACGCAGACCCATTTGGCGCTGGGCAAGGCGCGAGGAACGCAGTTTGGTTGTTCCAAATAAGTTCCGAGCAACGCCGCCCAGCGCCAAATGGGTCGCGTCCCTTCGGGTTGCGTGCCAACGTGGGCGAGGCTGCGTTGCGGGATTTGCCAAGGGAACAACCATTGGCGGCATCCCGCGCCTTGCCTCGCCCACGTTGGCATCGCAACGCGGTTCGTCAGCAAGCGCCAACAGACCCTGGGCCGCGTGCCTTGTGGTGTCTGCGTCACGGTAGTCTTTGGGTCGTTGCGGTCAACATCAAAAATGTTTTGACTAGCACAGCATATCGCTTTAAACCTTTCATAAATGCGACATAGATTTGCGACATTTCGTCGTCAAATTTGTGAGCCTCTGTGTCGGTGTGTACAATGACCTCCCTTTTGCCCCCGCAAAGCTGGCGTACGTTCGGCGCGGAAGGTAAGCGGTTGAATTAAAAAGAAATTTGTCTCTGTAAGAGGCAGCCTGGTGAGAAAGTGTCTATGAAAGCAGGTCTGTACCAACCCGATGAATTCAAGGATAACTGCGGTTTCGGCCTGATAGCCCATATGCAGGGCGAACCCAGTCATACCCTTTTGCAAACGGCCATCGAGGCCCTGACCTGCATGACCCACCGCGGTGGGATCAACGCCGACGGCAAGACCGGTGACGGTTGCGGTCTGCTGATTCAGAAACCGGATGTGTTCCTGCGTGCCATCGCCCAGGAAACCTTCGGTGTGGAACTGCCCAAGCAATATGCAGTGGGCATGGTCTTCTTCAACCAGGATCCGGTCAAAGCCGAAGCTGCTCGCGAGAACATGAACCGCGAGATCCTGGCTGAAGGCCTGCAACTGATCGGCTGGCGTAAAGTGCCAATCGACACCAGCGTCCTTGGCCGCCTGGCCCTGGAGCGTTTGCCGCAGATCGAACAGGTGTTCATCGCCGGTGATGGCCTGAGCGATCAGGACATGGCGATCAAGCTGTTCAGCTCCCGTCGTCGCTCGTCCGTGGCCAACGCCGCCGACACCGACCACTACATCTGCAGCTTTTCCCACAAGACCATTATCTACAAAGGCCTGATGATGCCGGCGGATCTGACCGCCTTCTATCCAGACCTGAGCGACCAGCGCCTGCAAACCGCGATTTGCGTGTTCCACCAGCGCTTCTCCACCAACACCCTGCCGAAATGGCCGCTGGCTCAACCGTTCCGCTTCCTGGCGCACAACGGCGAGATCAACACCATCACCGGCAACCGCAACTGGGCCCAGGCCCGTCGCACCAAGTTCACCAACGACCTGATGGACCTGGAAGAGCTCGGCCCGCTGGTCAACCGCGTGGGCTCCGACTCCTCGAGCATGGACAACATGCTGGAGCTGATGGTCACCGGTGGCATCGACCTGTTCCGTGGCGTGCGCATGATCATTCCGCCTGCGTGGCAGAACGTCGAGACCATGGACCCGGACCTGCGGGCGTTCTACGAATACAACTCGATGCACATGGAGCCGTGGGACGGCCCGGCCGGCGTGGTCATGACCGATGGTCGCTACGCGGTGTGCCTGCTCGACCGTAACGGTCTGCGTCCGGCGCGTTGGGTCACCACCAAGAATGGCTTTATCACCCTGGCCTCGGAAATCGGTGTCTGGAACTACCAGCCTGAAGACGTGATCGCCAAGGGCCGCGTGGGACCTGGCCAGATCTTTGCCGTGGACACCGAAACCGGTCAGATCCTCGACACCGATGCCATCGACAACCGTTTGAAGTCCCGTCATCCCTACAAGCAATGGCTGCGCAAGAATGCCCTGCGCATCCAGGCGACCATGGAAGACAACGACCACGGTTCGGCCTTCTACGACGTCGACCAGCTCAAGCAGTACATGAAGATGTACCAGGTCACCTTCGAAGAGCGTGACCAGGTGCTGCGTCCATTGGGCGAGCAGGGCTACGAAGCGGTCGGCTCCATGGGCGACGACACGCCGATGGCCGTGCTGTCCCAGCGTGTGCGCACGCCGTACGACTATTTCCGCCAGCAGTTCGCGCAGGTGACCAACCCGCCGATCGACCCGCTGCGCGAAGCCATCGTCATGTCGCTGGAAATCTGCCTCGGTGCCGAGCGCAATATCTTCCAGGAGTCGCCGGAACACGCCTCGCGCGTGATCCTCAGCTCGCCGGTCATTTCCCCGGCCAAGTGGCGCTCGCTGATGAACCTGGATCGCCCGGGCTTCGAACGCCAGGTCATCGACCTCAACTACGACGAGGCCATGGGCCTTGAAGCCGCCGTGCGCAATGTCGCCGATCAGGCTGAAGAAGCCGTGCGTGCCGGTCGCACCCAGATCGTGCTGAGTGACCGCCACATCGCCCCGGGCAAGTTGCCGATCCACGCTTCGCTCGCCACCGGCGCGGTACACCACCGCCTGACCGAAAAAGGCCTGCGCTGCGACTCCAACATCCTGGTCGAGACCGCCACCGCTCGTGATCCGCACCACTTCGCGGTGCTGATCGGTTTCGGCGCCTCGGCGGTCTATCCGTTCCTGGCCTACGAAGTGCTGGGCGACCTGATCCGCACCGGTGAAGTACTGGGCGACCTCTATGAGGTGTTCAAGAACTACCGCAAAGGCATCACCAAGGGCCTGCTGAAGATCCTGTCGAAGATGGGCATCTCGACCATCGCCTCGTATCGCGGTGCTCAGTTGTTCGAAGCCATCGGCCTGTCCGAGGAAGTGTGCGATCTGAGCTTCCGTGGCGTGCCGAGCCGCATCAAGGGTGCGCGCTTCGTCGACATCGAAGCCGAGCAAAAGGCCCTGGCTGCCGAAGCCTGGAGCCCGCGCAAGCCAATCCAGCAGGGCGGTCTGCTGAAGTTCGTCCACGGTGGCGAATATCACGCGTACAACCCGGACGTGGTCAACACCCTGCAAGCCGCTGTGCAGCAGGGTGACTACAGCAAGTTCAAGGAATACACGGCGCTGGTGGACAACCGTCCGGTGTCGATGATCCGCGACCTGTTCAAGGTCAAGACCCTGGACACGCCGCTGGACATCAGCGAGATCGAACCGCTGGAATCGGTGCTCAAGCGCTTCGACTCCGCCGGTATCTCCCTGGGCGCCCTGTCGCCGGAAGCTCACGAAGCCCTGGCCGAAGCCATGAACCGCCTGGGTGCGCGTTCCAACTCCGGCGAAGGCGGCGAAGACCCAGCGCGCTACGGCACCATCAAGAGCTCGAAAATCAAGCAGGTGGCAACCGGCCGCTTCGGTGTGACCCCGGAGTACCTGGTCAACGCTGAAGTGCTGCAGATCAAGGTCGCCCAGGGTGCCAAGCCCGGCGAAGGGGGCCAGTTGCCAGGCGGCAAGGTCAACGGTCTGATCGCCAAGCTGCGTTATGCGGTGCCGGGCGTGACCCTGATCTCGCCGCCGCCGCACCACGACATCTACTCGATCGAAGACTTGTCGCAGCTGATTTTCGACCTCAAGCAAGTCAACCCGAAGGCGCTGGTCTCGGTGAAACTGGTTGCCGAAGCGGGCGTGGGCACCATCGCTGCCGGCGTGGCCAAGGCCTATGCCGACCTGATCACCATCTCCGGCTACGACGGCGGCACCGGTGCATCGCCGCTGACCTCGATCAAGTACGCCGGCGCCCCGTGGGAACTCGGCCTGGCGGAAACCCACCAGACCCTGCGCGGCAACGACCTGCGCGGCAAGGTCCGGGTGCAGACCGACGGCGGCCTGAAAACCGGCCTCGACGTGATCAAGGCGGCCATCCTTGGCGCTGAAAGCTTCGGTTTCGGCACCGCGCCGATGATCGCCCTGGGCTGCAAATACCTGCGCATCTGCCACCTGAACAACTGCGCCACCGGCGTGGCGACCCAGAACGAGAAGCTGCGCAAGGACCACTACATCGGTACGGTCGACATGGTGGTGAACTTCTTCACCTACGTCGCCGAAGAAACCCGTGAGTGGCTGGCCAAGCTGGGCGTGCGTTCCCTCGAAGAGCTGATCGGCCGCACCGACCTGCTGGAAATCCTCGAAGGGCAGACCGCCAAGCAGAACCACCTGGACCTGACCCCGTTGCTGGGCAGCGATCACATCCCGGCAGACAAGCCACAGTTCTGCGAAGTGGACCGCAACCCGCCGTTCGACAAAGGCCTGCTGGCCGAGAAAATGGTCGACCTGGCCACTTCGGCGATCAACGACCTGAGCGGTGCCGACTTCGCCCTGGATATCTGCAACTGCGACCGTTCCATCGGCGCGCGGATCTCCGGTGAAATCGCGCGCAAACACGGCAACCAGGGCATGGCTAAGGCGCCGATCACCTTCCGTTTCAAAGGCACCGCTGGCCAGAGCTTCGGTGTGTGGAACGCCGGCGGCCTGAATATGTACCTGGAAGGCGACGCCAACGACTACGTCGGCAAAGGCATGACCGGCGGCAAGCTGGTCATCGTGCCGCCCAAGGGTAGCGTCTACAAGACTCAGGACAGCGCCATTATCGGCAACACCTGCCTGTACGGCGCCACCGGCGGCAAGCTGTTCGCCGCCGGGACCGCAGGCGAGCGTTTCGCCGTGCGTAACTCCGGTGCCCACACCGTAGTGGAAGGCACGGGCGATCACTGCTGCGAATACATGACCGGTGGTTTCGTCTGTGTACTGGGCAAGACCGGTTACAACTTCGGTTCAGGCATGACCGGCGGTTTCGCCTACGTGCTCGATCAGGACAACAGCTTCGTTGACCGGGTCAACCACGAACTGGTGGAAATCCAGCGGATCAGCGGCGAGGCGATGGAAGCCTACCGCAGCCACTTGCAACGCGTGCTGAATGAATACGTCGAGGAAACCGACAGCGAATGGGGCCGTAACCTCGCTGAAAACCTTGATGACTATGTGCGTCGTTTCTGGCTGGTCAAGCCCAAGGCTGCCAACCTGAAATCGTTGCTTTCCAGCACCCGTGCCAACCCGCAGTGATATGCGCCTGAAGAGTTTGATGAGGTTTTAACAATGGCTGAACGTCTGAATAATGACTTCCAGTTCATCGAGGTCGGGCGCAAGGATCCGAAGAAGAAACTGTTGCGTCAACGCAAGAAAGAGTTCGTGGAAATCTACGAACCGTTCAAACCCCAGCAGTCGGCCGACCAGGCCCACCGCTGCCTGGGTTGCGGTAACCCGTATTGCGAATGGAAGTGCCCGGTGCACAACTTCATTCCCAACTGGCTGAAGCTGGTGGCCGAGGGCAATATCCTCGCCGCCGCCGAACTGTCGCACCAGACCAACACCCTGCCGGAAGTCTGCGGCCGGGTGTGCCCGCAGGACCGTCTGTGCGAGGGTGCTTGCACCCTTAACGACGGCTTCGGCGCGGTGACCATCGGTTCGGTGGAGAAGTACATCACCGACACCGCGTTCGCCATGGGCTGGCGCCCGGACATGTCCAAGGTCAAGCCGACCGGCAAGCGTGTGGCGGTGATCGGTGCGGGCCCTGCGGGCCTGGGCTGTGCCGACGTGCTGGTGCGCGGTGGCGTGACCCCGGTGGTGTTCGACAAGAACCCGGAAATCGGCGGTCTGCTGACCTTCGGTATCCCGGAGTTCAAGCTGGAAAAGACCGTGCTGAGCAATCGCCGCGAAGTCTTCACCGGCATGGGCATCGAGTTCCGCCTGAACACCGAAGTGGGCAAGGACGTGACCATCGAGCAGTTACTCGAGGAATACGATGCGGTGTTCATGGGCATGGGCACCTACACCTACATGAAAGGTGGCTTTGCCGGTGAGGATCTGCCAGGCGTGTATGACGCCCTGGACTTCCTGATTGCCAACGTCAACCGCAACCTGGGCTTTGAAAAGTCGCCGGAAGATTTCGTCGACATGAAGGGCAAGAAGGTCGTGGTCCTCGGTGGTGGCGACACGGCGATGGACTGCAACCGGACCTCGATCCGCCAGGGCGCCAAGTCGGTGACCTGCGCCTATCGTCGTGACGAAGCGAACATGCCGGGCTCGCGCAAAGAGGTGAAGAACGCCAAGGAAGAAGGCGTGAAGTTCCTCTACAACCGCCAGCCGATCGCCATTGTCGGTGAAGACAAGGTCGAAGGCGTGAAGGTGGTCGAGACCCGTCTCGGCGAGCCGGACGCCCGTGGCCGTCGCAGCCCCGAGCCGATCCCGGGCTCCGAAGAGATCATCCCGGCCGACGCCGTGGTCATCGCTTTTGGTTTCCGTCCAAGCCCGGCGCCGTGGTTCGAGCCGTTCAGCATCCAGACCGACAGCCAGGGCCGTGTCGTAGCCCCGGAACAAGGCAAGTTCAAGCACCAGACCAGCAACCCGAAAATCTTCGCCGGTGGCGACATGGTTCGCGGTTCTGACCTGGTGGTAACGGCAATCTTCGAAGGCCGCAATGCCGCCGAAGGGATCCTGGATTACCTGGGGGTGTAGCCACTTTCCAGAAATGGAATGCGGTCCAAATGTGGGAGCGGGCTTGCTCGCGAAGAGGGAGTGTCAGTCGACAGTTTTGTTGTCTGACACACCGCATTCGCGAGCAAGCCCGCTTGTATGTTTAGACTTGTAGGGGTGGTGGGACTAAAAGCCAGCATCTGACTCTAGCCAGT
>NZ_JBYTBK010000010.1:0-140518 GCF_058789115.1 Pseudomonas sp. FW300-N1A1
TCTCCCACGGTCTGTACTGGCTAGAGTCAGATGCTGGCTTTTAGTCCCACCACCCCTACAAGTCTAAACATACAAGCAGGCTTGCCCGCGAAGGCGGCTTGGTAGCCAACCATTCTCTAGCAGGGGCGGTGTACATATCCGTTGCTGCGGTCATGGCGGCTGGCGGTTTCGCTTTTACAGCGACTTACTTTTCCAAACGCCGAAAAGTAAGCAAAAGGCTTCGCCCCAAGCGTCCGGCCCCTCGCCAAGGCTCGGGGTTCCCTCGGCTCCGGCATTCCTCAGGGGGCATCGCCCTCCGGTCTGCTGCGCCGACCTCCATGCGATGTCCTCGACTGCGTCGAGGGGCGCTGCGCGCCATTCCCCTGATGAACGCCTGCGCTCGGCCTGCCGATGGGGCGGGTGGATCAAGATCAAAAGCCAGAGCCAAATCCAAAGCCAAAGCCTACTTCAGTCTGCTTCAGCCACTGTACTCCGGTCGTTTGGCCAGCCCGTCCTTGAGGTAGTCCACCAGTTTGCGCACTTTCGGCGATAGATGGCGTTGCTGCGGGTACAGGGCCCATACGGCGGTGTTCGGCGGTTGATGGGCGTCGAGCAGCGATACCAGTGCGCCGCTGTTCAGGTGTTCCAGCACGTAGTAGTCCGGTAGCTGACACAAGCCAACACCCTGCAGTGCCGCATCCAGCACCGCTTGCCCGCTGTTGCAGCGCCAGTTGCCTTGTACTCGCTGGGAAAATTCTCGCCCGTCCTGTTCCAGTTGCCAGAGGTCCGAGCTGCCGATCAGGCAGTTGTGGCGACTCAGTTCGGACAGGCTGTGGGGGCGGCCGTAGCGTTCGAGGTAGGACGGCGAGGCGCATAGGTACATGCGTCGGGGGGCCAGGCGGGTGGCGACCAGCCGTGAGTCTTGCAGGCGGCCCAGGCGAATCGCCAGGTCCAGGCCTTCATGCACCAGGTCCAGGGGGCGGTTGCTCAGCTCGATATCGACGCGCAGTTGCGGGTAAAGCCCCATGAAGCTGGTCACCAGTGGCACGATAAAACGTTCGCCGTAGGCCACTGCGCAGGTCATGCGCAGCATGCCCTTGGGTTCGCTGGTCAGGTCGCCGACAGCGCGCAAGGCCTCTTCACGACCGTCCTGCAAACGTTGGCAGTGTTGCAGGAAGGTCTGTCCGGCTTCGGTGAGGGTCACTCGCCGCGTGCTGCGATAGAGCAGGCGGGTTTGCAGGCGTTCTTCCAGGCGTACGATTTGTCGACTGATATGGGAAGACGAAACCCCGAGGCGTTCGGCGGCTGCGGTGAATTGGCTGCACTCGGCGACGGCCACGAACTCGTCGATACCTTCCCAGCGGTTGTCGGACATTTAGATTATCCCTGTACGGCAATAATGTTTTGCTTTTGGCTGGATTATTAATCGTCCAGCAGTGTTTTACACTCGTTGCCTCGTTTTTATTCACTGGAGAGTCAGGATGATCAAGTCGCGCGCTGCCGTTGCCTTCGAGGCCAGGAAACCCCTCGAGATCGTTGAAGTCGATGTCGCCATGCCCAAGGCCGGTGAAGTCCTGTTGCGTGTCGTCGCCTCCGGTGTGTGCCATACCGATGCCTACACCTTGTCCGGTGCGGACCCGGAAGGCATCTTCCCGTCGATCCTTGGTCACGAAGGCGGAGCCATTGTCGAAGCCATCGGCGAGGGGGTGACCTCGGTCGCGGTGGGTGATCACGTGATCCCGCTGTATACCCCGGAATGTGGCCAGTGCAAGTTCTGCAAGTCGGGCAAGACCAACCTCTGCCAGGCCATTCGTGCCACCCAGGGCAAGGGCCTGATGCCGGACGGCACTACGCGTTTCTCCTACAAAGGCCAGCCGATTTTCCACTACATGGGCACCTCGACCTTTTCCGAGTACACCGTGCTACCGGAAATTTCCGTCGCGAAAATTCAAAAAGAGGCACCGCTGGAAAAAGTCTGCCTGCTGGGCTGCGGTGTCACCACCGGGATTGGTGCGGTGATCAACACGGCCAAGGTCAAGCCGGGTGACACCGTGGCCATCTTCGGCCTGGGCGGTATCGGTCTGTCGGCGGTCATCGGTGCGGTCAAGGCCAAGGCGGCCCGTATCATCGCCATCGACATCAACCCGGCCAAATTTGAAATCGCCAGGCAGTTGGGAGCGACTGACTGCGTGAACCCGAAGGAGTTCGACCGTCCGATCCAGGAGGTCATCGTTGACATGACCGATGGCGGCGTCGACTTTTCCTTCGAATGCATCGGCAATGTTCAATTGATGCGCGCGGCGCTGGAATGCTGCCATAAAGGCTGGGGCGAGTCGGTGATCATCGGCGTGGCCGGTGCCGGTCAGGAAATCGCTACCCGTCCGTTCCAACTGGTGACCGGTCGCGTCTGGCGCGGTTCGGCGTTTGGTGGCGTACGCGGTCGTAGCGAATTGCCAAGCTATGTGGAAATGGCCCAGAGCGGCGAGATTCCTCTGGATACCTTCATCACCCACACCATGGGCCTGGAAGACATCAACAAGGCATTTGACCTGATGCATGAAGGCAAAAGCATTCGCTCGGTCATCCACTTCTAAGAGCAGCGACAGGCTGCAAGCCACAAGCGGCAAGTGGGCTCGGCCCTCTTGTCGCTTGAAACTTGCAACTTGAAGCTGGGAGGTCCCATGAGTCTGGAAAATCTCTCATGCCAGAAGAGTTTTGGTGGCTGGCATAAGCGTTACAAACACCGCAGCGAAGTGCTCGGTTGCGACATGGTGTTTGCCGTGTACCTGCCGCCCCAAGCGGAGCAGGGCGGCAAGCTGCCGGTGCTGTACTGGCTGTCGGGCCTGACCTGCACGGACGAGAATTTCATGCACAAGGCCGGCGCCATGCGCATGGCGGCCGAGCTTGGGCTGATCATCGTGGCGCCGGACACCAGCCCGCGGGGCGCGGATGTGCCGGGTGACCCGGACGGTGCCTGGGATTTCGGCCTGGGAGCCGGGTTCTACCTGAACGCTACACAGGAACCCTGGGCCAGGCACTATCGGATGCACGACTACGTCGTCGAGGAATTGCCGGCGTTGGTCGAAGCGAATTTTCCGGCATCGGATAAGCGCGCCATCAGCGGGCACTCAATGGGTGGGCATGGTGCGCTGGTGTGTGCCCTGCGCAATCCGGGTCGCTATCAGTCGGTGTCGGCCTTCGCGCCCATCAACAATCCCATGGATTGCCCGTGGGGCCAGAAAGCGTTTTCGCGCTACCTGGGCGAAGAGCGTTCGAAGTGGCGTGAGTGGGATGCGTGTGTGTTGATCAGCGAGGCCGGCGAAAAACTGCCATTGCTGGTAGACCAGGGTGACCGGGATGATTTCCTGGCCACCCAGCTCAAGCCCGAAGCCTTGCAGCAGGCCGCAAAACTGGCGGGTCATCCGCTGACCTTGCGCCTGCAACCTGGCTACGACCACAGCTATTTCTTCATCGCCAGCTTCATTGATGATCACTTGCGGCATCACGCCCACGCCCTTGGCGCCTAAAGCAGGTAGAATCACGCCCTGACTAAATCGGGGCGTTTTTTTATGCGTATTGGCCACGGCTATGATGTGCACCGTTTCGCTGAAGGCGATTTCATCACTCTGGGCGGCGTGCGGATTGATCACCGCTTCGGGCTGCTCGCCCACTCCGACGGCGACGTGCTGCTGCATGCGTTGAGCGATGCCTTGCTGGGTGCCGCCGCGCTTGGCGACATCGGCAAGCATTTCCCGGATACCGACCCACAGTTCAAGGGCGCTGACAGCCGTGTGCTGTTGCGTCATGTCGTTGCACTGATCCATGCCAAGGGCTGGAAAGTGGCCAACGTCGACAACACCATTGTCGCCCAGGCGCCGAAAATGGCCCCGCATATCGAATCGATGCGCGCGCTGATTGCCGCGGATCTTCAAGTTGAATTGGATCAAGTGAACGTGAAAGCCACCACCACCGAAAAGCTCGGCTTCACCGGTCGCGAAGAAGGCATTGCCGTACACGCCGTTGCCTTGTTGTCGCGCGCATGAACGAATTGCAACTGCTCGGCCCGCGAGCCTACGGTGAACCCCTCGGCACGGCAGTATTGAAAGCGATCGCGGAAGATTTCCAGGTCGATGAAGTGCTCGACATTCCGTTGACCGGCGAAGGCGAACACCTGTGGATCTGGGTGGAAAAACGTGGCCTGAATACCGAGGAAGCGGCACGGCGAATTGCCAAGGCTGCTGGTGTGCCATTACGCACGGTCAGCTACGCCGGTCTGAAGGACCGCCAGGCGCTGACTCGCCAGTGGTTCAGTGTGCAATTGCCAGGCAAGGCTGATCCTGACTTGTCCGCGGCAGAAAACGACACGCTGAAAATCCTCAAGACCGCCCGGCACAAACGCAAGCTGCAGCGCGGTGCGCATTCGGCCAACGGTTTCACCTTGCGCCTGACCCAGTTTGCCGGCGATAAGGAGGCCATTGACGCGCGTCTGCAACTGATCGCCAAACAAGGTATTCCCAACTACTTCGGTGCCCAACGGTTCGGCCATAACGGCGGCAACGTGGTTGACGCGCGGGAGTGGGCGGCACGCAAGGCGCTGCCGGAGCAGCGCAATGTGCGCTCGCGATTGCTGTCCACGGCGCGCAGCTTTCTGTTCAATAAAGTGCTGGCGGCGCGAGTGGCCGATGGCAGCTGGCAGCGTGCCCGGGTAGGCGATTTGCTGGCCTTCACCGACAGCCGCAGCTTTTTCCCGGCCGGTGTCGAGGAATGCAGTGACCCGCGCCTGGCCATACTCGACCTGCACCCGACTGGGCCGCAGTGGGGCGAGGGCGAGTCACCTGCTGGCGGTGCGACCCATGAACTGGAACAGCAAATCGCATCCGGGGAAGCCGACTTGCGCGACTGGTTGGTGAATGCCGGAATGAGCCATGAACGTCGCATCCTGCGGCTGCCCATTGGCGGGTTGACGTGGCATTATCCCGTGCCTGACATTCTGCAACTGGAATTCGTCCTGCCGGCCGGATGCTTCGCCACCGTATTGGTGCGTGAACTCGTCGATCTGGTGCCGGTGGGGCAGACGGACAGCCCATGCGTATTCTGATTTCTAACGATGATGGGGTAACAGCACCCGGCCTTGCCGCGCTTTATGCTGCGCTGGCGGATTACAGCGAGTGCGTGGTCGTTGCCCCGGACCAGGACAAAAGCGGCGCCAGCAGTTCGCTGACGCTCGATCGTCCGCTGCATCCGCAAACCCTGGCCAACGGCTTCATCAGCATCAACGGTACGCCAACCGATTGCGTGCACCTGGGCCTCAATGGGCTGCTGGCGCACGAGCCGGACATGGTGGTTTCCGGGATCAACCTTGGGGCCAACCTGGGCGATGACGTGCTGTATTCCGGTACGGTCGCGGCCGCGCTCGAAGGGCGATTCCTGGCCAAGCCATCCTTTGCCTTTTCGCTGGTATCGCGCCAGGTTGAAAATCTGCCGACGGCGGCCTACTTTGCGCGCAAACTGGTTGAGGCTCACGCCGAACTCGATCTGCCGCCACGTACGGTGCTGAACGTGAACATTCCGAATTTGCCCCTGGATCACATTCGCGGCATTCAGCTGACTCGACTGGGCCATCGTGCCCGCGCAGCGGCGCCAATGAAGGTGGTCGATCCGCGTGGCAAGTCCGGCTATTGGATTGCGGCGGCCGGTGACGCTGAGGATGGCGGGCCAGGCACGGATTTCCACGCGGTGATGCAGGGATACGTTTCGATCACCCCGCTGCAACTCGACCGGACCTTCAATAGTGCCTTTGAAAGTCTCGACGGCTGGCTGGAGGGGCTGCGCTGATGGCTCGTGAGCAAGACGATATTCTGCGCCGTGGTATCGGGATGACCTCCCAGCGCACCCGTGAGCGATTGATTCAGCGGCTGTACGAGGAAGGCCTGAGCAACGCCCAGGTACTGGAAGTGATCCGCCGTACACCACGTCATCTGTTTGTCGATGAAGCGCTGGCGCACCGCGCCTATGAAGACACGGCGTTACCGATCGGCCACAACCAGACCATTTCCCAGCCCTACATGGTGGCGCGCATGAGCGAGCTGCTGCTGGAGGCCGGTCCTCTGGATAAAGTGCTGGAAATCGGCACCGGGTCCGGTTATCAGACGGCGGTGCTGTCGCAGTTGGTCGAGCGGGTGTTCTCGGTTGAGCGCATCAAGGTCCTGCAGGATCGTGCCAAGGAGCGTCTGGTCGAGTTGAACCTGCGCAACGTGGTGTTCCGCTGGGGCGATGGCTGGGAAGGCTGGCCGGCACTGGCGCCCTACAATGGCATTATTGTCACGGCAGTTGCCACCGATGTGCCTCAGGCACTGCTTGATCAGTTGGCGCCGGGAGGGCGTCTGGTGATTCCGGTAGGGTCGGGAGAGGTTCAGCAATTGATGTTGATCATTCGCGAGGAACAGGGCTTTTCCAGGCGTGTTCTGGGCGCAGTACGCTTCGTCCCGTTGCTCAATGGGCCATTGGCCTGAGCATTTGTTCAAGGGCGCTGAATTCTCTTCGATTGGCCGGGTCTTATAGCGGCAACGATCAGTTAAACGCTGTTGAACAACAGCAAGCAAACGTGTGCGTGTCTCGATTTCGCCTTGCCGACGGAAAAGTGCAAACGGCCAGTTATACTTGCGACATTTCATGCCTGAACACGGCATATTCTATTTTCAGCCACCAGAAAGGGAGCGGCGGGTGAGTCTCACGGACATTGCACAGCGTATCGGTACCACAAGCTTTCAGTGCCTGGTGACTGGCCTTGTCTTGAGTTCATTGTTGGTCGGTTGTTCCAGCACGAAATCGAGTGACGTACGGGTCGTCGACGGCGGCAGTGCGGCAGCCAAGCGTCCCGCGGTTACTACCGGCCAGTATGTCGTGCGCAAGGGCGATACCCTGTTTTCCATCGCCTTTCGTTACGGTTGGGACTACAAGGCGCTGGCTGCACGCAACAACATTCCCGCGCCTTACACCATTCGCCCGGGTCAGACGATTCGCTTTGACGGGCGCTCCGGTTCAACGTCGAACCAGACTGTGACGTCGTCCACAACATCGACTTCTTCTTCCGGAAAACTCACCGTCACTCGGACCCCCGCTTCGGGTTCATCGGCCAATACAAAGAGCGTTGCACCGTCCGTCGCAAACAAGCCGGCCCCTGCGCCGCTACCGCCGGCCGGCCCCGCGCCCAAGGGCTGGGGATGGCCATCTAATGGCATTCTGATTGGAAAATTCTCTTCAAACGGTAGTTTGAATAAAGGAATTGATATCGCCGGAGATTTGGGACAGCCTGTTTTAGCTGCGTCTGATGGGACGGTGGTTTACGCCGGGAGTGGCTTGCGGGGCTACGGCGAACTGGTCATTATCAAACACAGCGATACCTACGTCAGTGCCTACGGTCATAACCGCAGGTTGTTGGTTCGGGAGGGGCAGCAGGTCAAGGTCGGACAGACAATTGCCGAAATGGGGTCAACGGGTACAGACCGGGTGAAACTGCATTTTGAGATTCGCCGACAAGGTAAGCCTGTAGATCCGCTGCAATTCCTGCCTGCGCGTTGATTTGTTACCAGCCTGTTCCATCACGTAGAGGGAACAGGCTCCAGCGTTGCCAAGGATAAAGGCGCCGCTTGAGCTTGAGGTCGAACTCACCAAAGGACTATAACAATGGCTCTCAGTAAAGAAGTGCCGGAGTTTGACATCGACGATGAGGTTCTCCTGATGGAGACCGACGTCGCATCGGATCAGACGTTGAACGAAGGCTCTCCCATGCCTTCGACTCGCGCCAAATCCAAGCACTCCGCCTCACTTAAACAGCATAAGTACATTGACTACACGCGGGCGCTCGACGCGACGCAGCTGTACCTCAATGAAATCGGCTTTTCCCCCTTGTTGTCCCCGGAAGAAGAAGTTCATTTTGCGCGCCTGTCGCAACGTGGCGATCCGGCCGGACGCAAGCGCATGATTGAAAGCAACCTGCGACTGGTGGTGAAAATCGCCCGGCGCTATGTCAATCGTGGGCTGTCGTTGCTCGACCTGATCGAAGAGGGCAACCTCGGGCTGATCCGGGCGGTGGAGAAATTCGATCCAGAGCGCGGTTTCCGCTTTTCGACCTACGCGACCTGGTGGATCCGTCAGACCATCGAACGCGCCATCATGAATCAGACCCGCACCATCCGGTTGCCGATTCATGTGGTCAAGGAGCTCAACGTCTACCTTCGGGCGGCGCGAGAGCTCACTCAAAAGCTCGATCACGAACCCTCTCCCGAAGAAATCGCCAACCTGCTGGAAAAACCGGTGGGCGAGGTCAAGCGCATGCTCGGCTTGAATGAGCGGGTTTCTTCGGTCGACGTCTCGCTGGGTCCGGATTCGGATAAGACCTTGCTGGACACCCTTACCGATGACCGTCCCACCGATCCCTGTGAGCTGCTTCAGGACGATGACCTGTCGCAGAGCATCGATCAGTGGCTCTCGGAGTTGACCGACAAGCAGCGCGAGGTGGTGATTCGCCGCTTCGGCCTGCGCGGTCATGAAAGCAGTACGCTGGAAGACGTTGGCCTGGAAATCGGCCTGACCCGTGAACGGGTCAGACAGATACAGGTCGAAGGTCTCAAGCGCCTGCGTGAGATCCTTGAGAAGAATGGATTGTCGAGCGAGTCGTTGTTCCAGTAACTGGAGCCAGCCCGCACGACCACAACAAGCCCCGTTAGCCTCGGGGCTTTTTGTTGGGCTCGATTCAGTAAAATGTTTAATTGTTCGGGGGCTGCCCGTACACCTTCTCAGCTTGATGTAAGCCTTGGCTTACTCTTTCGTAAGTGTTCGGTTTTTATGTTCGGCAGCAGTCGTCCATACGCCCCTGAATTTTTTGTTAAATTATTGTTTTTAAAGGACATTTTTACAATCTTTCAAGTTTTTATACGGAGCGTTTGGCCATTGTCTGTGATTGCTCTTGCCAAGGAATTCTCTAATATCAGTCCTGTGTCGACGGACAGACACAGCCATCAAGGATGATGGTCAAGGAACATCTCAAGGACGCGATTCATCAGGATGATGAAAAGGAATACAGGGAATAGGGAAAAAATGTGGGCGGGTCATACCGCCCCTTTTTTTGCCCGTGAAAAAGTATCGCAACCCAGAAATGCAAAAAGGCCCGCAGGGGGCCTTTTCGAGGGTACCGTCAGGATCAGCGTTCGAGATCCTTGATCTTGCCTTTGACGCCATCCCACTCTTCGGCATCGGGCAGCGATTCTTTCTTTTCAGTGATGTTTGGCCAGATTTCGGCCAGCTCAACGTTCAACTGAATGAATTCCTGCATATCTTCCGGGACTTCGTCTTCGGAGAAGATGGCCACGGCAGGGCATTCTGGCTCGCACAGGGCGCAGTCGATGCACTCATCCGGGTGAATCACCAGGAAGTTCGGGCCTTCGTAAAAGCAGTCCACCGGACAGACTTCTACGCAGTCGGTGTACTTGCACTTGATGCAGTTGTCGGTGACGACGAAGGTCATTTCTAATTCTCTCCTCAGGCGCGGCTTGCAGCGCCCCTTCACGGTGGGGTCGCCAGGTTTGGGAGCGATAGTCTGCAGACCAGGCTATGTGCCTGCAGCATCCCAAACCGCGCGAGATTCTATCAGCTTGCAAGCCTGTGCGTTAGATCAGTGTCTTTAGTGTATAGAGCATTTCGAGTGCTCGACGCGGCGTCATGTCATCCAGGCTGAGCTTGGCCAGTTCGTCGAGCACCGGATGGGGCAGGCTGGCGAACAGGTCGCTTTGCTGTGGCGCTGCCGGTTTGCCCTTGGCCGGTGTCGGCACTTCATGAGGCAGGCTGGTGGTTTCCAGGCGGCTCAAATGCTCACGTGCCCGTACGATGACCTCGGTCGGTACGCCGGCCAACTGCGCAACCGCCAGTCCGTAGCTCTGGCTGGCAGGCCCGGGCAACACATGGTGGAGGAACACGATGCGCTCGTTGTGCTCGGTGGCATTGAGGTGCACGTTGGCCACCAGCGGCTGGCTCTCCGGCAGCACCGTCAGTTCGAAGTAGTGCGTGGCGAACAGGGTATAGGCACGCAGTTGTGCCAGGCGCTCGGCTGCCGCCCAGGCCAGCGACAGGCCGTCAAAGGTGCTGGTGCCGCGGCCGACTTCGTCCATCAGCACCAGGCTGCGTTCGGTGGCGTTGTGCAGGATGTTCGCGGTTTCGCTCATTTCGACCATGAAGGTCGAGCGCCCGCCCGCCAGGTCGTCGCTGGAGCCGATCCGGGTGAAGATGCGGTCCACCAGCGACAATTCGCAACTGGCGGCCGGTACGAAGCTGCCGATATGGGCCAGCAGTACGATCAATGCGGTCTGACGCATGTAGGTGGATTTACCGCCCATGTTCGGGCCGGTGATCACCAGCATGCGCGTGTTGTCATCCAGGCTCAGGTCGTTGGCCACGAACGGCGTGGTCAGCACCTGTTCGACCACTGGGTGACGACCCTGGCTGATACGCATGCACGGCTCGCTGACGAATCGCGGGCAGCTCAGGTCCAGGTTCAAGGCGCGTTCGGCCAGGTTGCTCAGGACATCCAGTTCGGCCAGGGCGGCAGCGGTATCCTGCAGCGGTGGCAGTTGGCTGATCAGGTCTTCAAGCAGCGCTTCGTAGAGCATCTTCTCGCGGGCCAGCGCACGGCTCTTGGCCGACAAGGCCTTGTCTTCGAAGGCCTTGAGTTCAGGCGTGATGAAGCGCTCGGCACCCTTGAGGGTCTGGCGGCGGATGTAATCGGCCGGGGCCTGCTCCGCCTGCTTGCTCGGCAATTCGATGAAGTAGCCGTGAATCCGGTTGTAACCGACTTTCAGGTGCGACAGGCCGGTGCGGGCCTTTTCGCGGGCTTCGAGGTCAATCAGGAACTGGCCGGCGTTTTCGCTCAGTGATTGCAGTTCGTCGAGTTCGGCGTCGTAACCGGTCTTCAACACCCCCCCGTCACGGATGACGGCGGGCGGGTTGTCGACGATGGCTTTTTCCAGCAGGGCAGCCAGCTCGGGATAGGTGCTGGTGGTGACGGCCAACTGGTTCAGGTGCGGTGCTTCCAGCTCGCCCATCGCCACTTGCAGTTCCGGCAGGGCGCCCAGCGCATCGCGCAGGCGCGCCAAGTCACGCGGGCGTGCATTGCGCAGGCCGATTCGCGCGAGAATCCGCTCGATGTCGCCGATTTCTTTCAATTGCGGTTGCAGTCGTTCGAAGCGGTAACCATCGAGCAGGCACGTGATCGAGCTCTGGCGCGCCTGCAACACTTGCAGGTCGCGCAGCGGGCGGTTCAGCCAGCGGGTCAGCAAGCGGCTGCCCATGGCGGTCTGGCAACGGTCGACCACCGATTGCAGGGTGTTGTCGCGGCCCCCGGCCAGGTTGGTGTCCAGCTCCAGGTTACGGCGGCTGGCACCGTCCAGGACCACGGTATCGTCCAGGCGTTCGTGACGCAGGCTGCGCAAATGGGGCAGGGCGGTGCGCTGGGTTTCCTTGGCGTAGCTCAACAGGCAGCCGGCAGCGCCGATGGCCAGGGTCAGGTTCTCGCAGCCAAAACCCTTGAGGTCTTGAGTGGAAAATTGCTGACAAAGGCTTTTCAGCGCCGAATCGCGCTCGAAATCCCACGGTGCACGACGACGAACGCCACGACGCTTCTCCGCTGGCAGGTCTTTTGGCCAGTCGTCGGGAATCATCAGCTCGACCGGGTTGACCCGCTCCAGTTCCGCCAGCAGGTTTTCCCAGCCTTTGATTTCCAGCACCGTGAAGTTGCCGCTGGTGATATCCAGCACGGCCAGGCCGAACAGGCGCTCATCGCCGAGCACCGCGGCGATCAGGTTATCGCGGCGCTCGTCCAGCAGCGCCTCGTCGCTGACGGTACCGGGGGTAATGATGCGCACCACCTGGCGCTCCACCGGACCTTTGCTGGTCGCCGGGTCGCCGACCTGCTCACAGATCACCACCGACTCACCGAGCCTGACCAGCTTCGCCAGGTAACCTTCGGCGGCGTGGTATGGAATCCCGCACATCGGAATCGCCTGCCCGGCCGACTGCCCACGGGCGGTCAAGGTAATGTCCAGCAGCTTGGCGGCCTTCTTCGCGTCTTCGTAGAAGATCTCGTAGAAGTCACCCATGCGGTAGAACATCAACTGATCAGGGTGCTGGTTCTTCAGGCGCCAGTACTGCTGCATCATCGGGGTGTGGGAGGACAGATCGGAGAGTGCTTTATTCATCAGGTAATCAGGCGATTTCATTCAAGGGGGTGGGGTAAAGGTGGGCATCGGCCCGGCTTTTCCGCGATGGGCGCAAGGTTACCATGGGCCGGTCCGGACGACCCAGGGATGAACGGTACGGGATGGTTTTCTGCCGTTGACGTGGTGCTTATGCAAATCAGCAATTGTCATCGTCGAACAGATCTCGCACTATGTGCATTATGCAAAAACGCAACGTTTCCACCGTCCTCAGAGCGCTGCTCGACCAGCACGGGATCTCCCCGACGGAGCTTCACCGTCGCACCGGGGTGCCTCAGTCCACCCTTTCGCGGATTCTCGGCGGCAAGATCGCGGATCCTTCGGATAAACACATCTCGAAGATTGCCGAGTACTTTCGCATGAGCACCGACCAGTTGCGCGGCCGCGCCGACCTGGCCGCGCCCATGGCGCCTGTACGCAGCCCAGTGCATTCGGAGCTCAAGGATATAAGCCTGTGGGATGACGACACGCCCGTTGATGACGACGAGGTGTCGGTACCCTTTCTTCGCGAGGTTGAATTGGCTGCCGGTTCAGGAAGATTCGTCATTGAAGAAAGCGAGCGCGCCAGTTTGCGTTTCGGCAAGCGCAGCCTGCGCCACAACGGCGTGCAGTTCGACCAGGCCAAGTGCGTGACGGTACGTGGCAACAGCATGTTGCCGGTGCTGCGGGACGGCGCCACGGTCGGGGTGAATGCGGCCAAGTGCGCAATCGGCGACATTGTCGACGGTGACTTGTATGCCATTAACCATAACGGTCAGTTGCGGGTGAAGCAGCTCTATCGTCTGCCGACAGGGATTCGCCTGCGCAGCTTCAATCGCGATGAGCACCCGGACGAGGACTACAGCTTCCAGGACGTCCAGGAAGAACAGATCGTCATCCTCGGGCACGTCTTCTGGTGGGGTATGTACGCCCGCTAACCTTCAGCTATCCGGTAGAGCCCGCCATACGGCGGGCATTTTTTTGCCTGCGGATATCAAAAGGCCTTGCCTGTCGATGCTCTGATGCGGTTGTGCATATATTTGATGTTTCAGAATGCATTGATGCATTGACTGTATATGCGTACATGCATAGTCTGTGTTCGAACCCGCCAGCAAGATGTTGCTCGACCAGGGAGAGGCAGGTTCATGGCGATTTTTCCACTCGGGAGTAGTGAGATGACAAACGAACAGCAAGCATTGCTGGAAATTCCTGTCTGGCTTGTCATTGCCCTCACGCTGCTGGGGGGGGTGTCGGGCGAAATGTGGCGGGCCGACAAGGCGGGCGCTCGCGGCTGGCCACTTCTGCGGCGCCTGCTCCTGCGCTCCGGCTCCAGCATGATCTGCGGCGTTTCGATCGTCATGTTGCTGTATGCCGCCAACCTCTCGACCTGGACGGCGGGAGCGCTGGGCTGCCTGACGGCCATGGCCGGTGCCGATGTGGCCATCGGGCTTTACGAGCGTTGGGCGGCCAAGCGTATCGGGGTGACTGGACCGGCAGTTCGTCACGACCCTTCGGACCCGCAGTAGAGCGATGCCGACCTACTCACAAATTGATCCAGCCTGCGTCTTGCAAGCGCAATCCGCTCGTGTACGGTAGCGCTCATGCCCGCCTGATTTAAGGAGAGAGTCGTGAACGAAATCACCCAGCTTGCCGCGGAACTGGGGCGGCGCCTGCAGGTTCTCAATGCCCACGTCAGCACCGCCGAGTCTTGTACCGGTGGCGGTATCGCCGAAGCGATCACCCGGATCGCCGGCAGTTCGGCGTGGTTCGAGGCCGGCTATGTCACGTATTCCAATCGCCAGAAGACCCAGCAACTGAAAGTGCCGGTCGAGTTGTTCGTCCAGGTCGGGGCGGTCAGCCGCGAGGTGGTCGAAGCCATGGTCCGGGGTGCCCAGCGCAACAGCCTGGCGCGTTTCGCCGTGGCGGTCAGCGGTATTGCCGGGCCGGACGGCGGCTCGCCGAACAAGCCGGTCGGGACTGTCTGGCTGGCCTGGGGCGTTGGCGAGGCGGTTTTCAGCGAGTGCCGGCACTTCCCGGGTAACCGCGATGAGGTTCGCCGACAAACGGTGAAGGCCGCGCTAGAGGGGTTGCTACAGCATGCCGACGCAGAAATCTCAAATCAGGGGTAGGCGATCCACAAACGCTGTGGAATAATACTGTCTACTTATACAGGTGTTGGCCGTCAGGCCTTATTGATTACGTGAGGACTTTAATGGACGACAACAAGAAGAAAGCCTTGGCTGCGGCCCTGGGTCAGATCGAACGTCAATTCGGCAAGGGTGCCGTAATGCGTATGGGCGATCAGGACCGTCAGGCGATCCCGGCTATTTCCACAGGCTCTCTGGGTCTGGACATCGCGCTCGGCATTGGCGGTCTGCCAAAAGGCCGTATCGTTGAAATCTACGGTCCTGAATCCTCCGGTAAAACCACACTGACACTGTCCGTGATCGCCCAGGCTCAAAAAGCCGGCGCGACCTGCGCATTCGTCGACGCCGAGCACGCACTGGATCCGGAATACGCCGGCAAGCTGGGGGTCAACGTCGATGACCTGCTGGTTTCCCAGCCAGATACCGGCGAGCAAGCCCTGGAAATCACCGACATGTTGGTGCGTTCCAATGCGGTTGACGTGATCATCGTCGACTCCGTGGCGGCGCTGGTTCCAAAGGCTGAAATCGAAGGTGAAATGGGTGACATGCACGTGGGCCTGCAAGCCCGCCTGATGTCCCAGGCACTGCGTAAAATCACCGGTAACATCAAGAACGCCAACTGCCTGGTGATCTTCATCAACCAGATCCGGATGAAAATCGGCGTGATGTTCGGCAGCCCGGAAACCACTACCGGTGGTAACGCGCTGAAGTTCTACGCCTCGGTTCGCCTGGACATCCGCCGTACCGGCGCGGTGAAGGAAGGCGACGAAGTGGTGGGCAGTGAAACCCGCGTCAAGGTCGTCAAGAACAAGGTGGCTTCGCCGTTCCGTCAGGCCGAGTTCCAGATACTTTACGGCAAGGGTATCTACCTCAACGGCGAGATGATCGACCTGGGCGTGCTGCACGGCTTCGTTGAGAAATCCGGTGCCTGGTATGCCTATAACGGCAGCAAGATCGGTCAGGGCAAGGCCAACTCGGCCAAGTTCCTGCAGGACAACCCGGACATCGCCGCTACCCTCGAGAAGCAGATTCGCGACAAGCTGCTGACACCGGCAGGCGACACCAAGGCTTCTCCGGTCAAAGAGACCGAAGCTGACCTGGCTGATGCTGATATCTGATTGATCCAATGATCGCCGTACTCGATACCCTCGTCGCGGTGCGGCGAACCGCAATGGACCTGCTCGCGCGACGCGAGCACGGTCGAGTCGAGCTGACGCGTAAACTGCGTCAGCGCGGCGCTCCAGATGAAATGATCGAAACAGCCCTCGATCGCCTGACGGAAGAGGGGCTGCTGTCCGAATCCCGTTACCTCGAAAGCTTCGTTTCCTACCGTGCCCGCTCCGGCTATGGCCCTCTGCGTATTCGCGAAGAGCTCAGCCAGCGTGGTTTGCAGCGTGCCGATATCGAACTCGCCCTGCGCGAGAGCGGAATCAGCTGGCAAGAGCGCCTGGAAGAGACCTGGCGGCGCAAGTTTGCGGGGCATTTGCCAGTAGACGCCCGCGAGCGTGCCAAACAGGGGCGTTTTCTCGCCTACCGTGGTTATTCCATGGAGATGATCGGCCGCTTGTTCAGCGGCCGGGGAATGGAAGACTAAAGAAGCCCGACTATGCCAATAGTCGGGTTTTTTTATGTCACCTTGCTCGGCTCCCGTTTGCGCTTTGGCGTAGCCGGCTGAGGCGTGGCCCAGTTTTCCGGCAGGTTGATGTAGTCGACCAGTTCACGCAGGCGTCCATGATCACGGGCGTTGAAGGTGAATGACAGGCGCGCCAGGTGGCTGAATTGCGCCTCGTCATGCTCTTCGCCGCTGTAGGCATGCTGGTGAAAGTGATCGTTCAGGTACAGGTCGGCAAACGCCTCCTGCATGTGCTCAAGTGCCCGTTCGTTGAGCGGGTGATTCATGCGGATCACAAACTGGTGTTTCAGCCAGCGGCTGGAGTGGAAGTTGCTGTAGAACTGGTTGATTTGCGCCACGGCCTCCTCGGCGGTGTACACCAGTCGAATCAGCTTCAGGTCGTTTGGCAGGATGTAGCGGTTGGCTTCCAGTTGATTGCGAATGAAGTCCAGCGCCCCTTCCCAGAACGTGCCGCCGGGTGCATCCAGCAACACCACCGGCACCAGGGGGCTTTTGCCGGTCTGGATCAGGGTCAGGACTTCGAGGGCTTCATCGAGGGTGCCGAAACCGCCCGGGCACAGCACCAGTGCATCGGCTTCTTTGACGAAGAACAACTTGCGGGTAAAGAAAAAGTGAAAGGACAGCAGGTTTGCCGTGCCGCCGACGGTCGGATTCGCATGCTGCTCGAATGGCAGGGTGATATTGAATCCGAGGCTGTGATCCCGGCCCGCACCTTCGTGGGCGGCGGCCATGATGCCGCCACCGGCACCGGTAATGACCATCAGGTTCGATTGCGCGAGCTTTTCCCCCAGCTCCCGGGCCTGGGCATACAGCGGGTGTTCGACCGGTGTTCGTGCCGAGCCGAAAACGGTCACCTTGCGTCGCCCCTTGAACTGCTCCAGTACGCGAAAGGCATGTTCCAGTTCGCGAAGGGCTTGCAGGGTGATCTTGGCATTCCAGCGATTATGGTCCTCTTGGGCCATGCGCAGGACCGTTAATATCATGTCGCGATAAATCGGAATATTCGGACTGTTGGGTGAAAGCTGGTTGAGTTGTTCTTCGATCTTGCTGGTGAGATCGACGCCGTTGCTTTGAAAATGACGTATCAGAAGGTCATTCGGTTGGTAAGGCATTCAACTTCTCCTTCTACACAGAACCTCGGCCCGAACGAGCAGTTCGTTTGAGCCGCGACACGGCTTGTGTCGCTGTCAGCCTGTAAAAAAGGTTGGGCGCTAAACCCGACCCGACAGGCTAGCAAGGGTAATCGGGTCATCCAGACGGGTTCTGTCTATCCCTTGGATGAAAGAAATGTTCGCACGACAGACTCTGCAGGGCAGCCCCTTTTCTGCCTTGGGCGTTGAGTATCAACCTATATGAATCTAGACCTTTGCAGTGAATTGCGCTGACTTGATCATGGGCTTCAAAAGTCGGTGCTGGCAATAGCGGGTTAGCGCTTTGTCATTGGCGTTCGCCGCCGGTCAGGCGCTGCGTCGGATGGCCTGGGCTCCTGATTTACTCAGTAACAGGCACAAGCTGGATCGCCATGCGTCCGGGCCACGGTGCAAGGCATCAGGAGCCGTGGGGGGATACCCATGCAGGGAGGCAGGTCATGACCCAGGTCATTCTAGAGATCGATACGCCATTGTATCGATTGCTGAAGTCGGCGGCCGACGAGCATCACGTCAGCCTCGAAGAGGAGTGTCGCCAGCGCCTGCAGGGCAATGAACAGTGTTCGCCGTACTTGCAGGCGCTGCTGGCAGAGCTGCGAGCCGCTGAAGAGCAGCGGCGCGCGGGCTCGCGGTGATTACTTTTTCTTCTGTGCAGGCTGGGCAGGGCAATCCGATTCCTGGAACCTGGCCGAGGCCACAGGACGGTTGGTTTTGTTCTCGGTGAACTCGTACCGCATGATTGCGCCCTTGGCCATCAGTTTGCGGTAGTTGGGGTTGCGGCAAACGCTGGCGCCCAGTTGCAGATAGACCGCCTTCGGATTGGCGCGCATCTGCTCGGCGTAACCGGCTTGTACGCTCAGATGGTCAATCAGTTCCTTGCCCTCGACCGTATAGCCTTGGTCGAGAATGTTGTCACTGACCTCGCGCGGTAGCCCGACGTTGCTTTCCTGGGCGACCTTTTGCAGCATTTTGTTCAGGTCGTAGTCCTGCTTGGACGCCGCCTGGGCACTGAGGGGCAGGGCCAGCAACAGGGCAACGGTGGGAACGATAAGGCGCAGCATGAAACTCTCCTGATTCAGTGACTGGTGCTTCGACCCGTCACGGGGCTGAGCGTTCAGTGGCGGCGAATTATAGGGGGCTGCGGGCGGGCGGTACAGGTTTGCGCAGGTGGCTCTGGTAAACTGCCACGACTTTATTGCCCTACCGAGCGCTTTTTGTGTCGAATCAATCCCCTTTGCATCGAAGCCTGCCATGAGCCATGCCGTTTCCCGTTTGCGCGCCCAGCGCCTGGCTCGCGCCGTCAAACCTTTTGTAGCGCGCGGCTCGCGGGCTGAGCGTTGCGCCGGTTGCCGAGTAATTCCCAGCCATTGCATGTGCGCCTGGCGACCGAAAGTGGCGGCAAAGTCGGCCATGTGCCTGGTGATGCACGATGTCGAACCGTTGAAACCGAGCAATACCGGTTGGTTGATTGCGGATGTGATCAATGAGACCAGTGCTTTTCCCTGGTCGCGTACCGAGGTCGAGCCGGGTCTGCTGGCGCTGATCGCGGACCCGCAGTGGCAGCCGTACATCGTGTTCCCGGGGGAGTTCGTTGCCCCGGAACGGGTGGTGTCCGAGGTCAAGCTGGAGGAGGGCAAGCGCCCACTGTTTATTCTGCTGGACGCGACCTGGAGCGAGGCGCGCAAGATGTTTCGCAAGAGTCCGTATCTGGAACACTTGCCGGTCCTGAGTCTCGCCCCCGAGCAGCTGTCGCGCTACAAACTGCGCCGCTCCAAGCGTGACGACCATTTTTGCACCGCGGAAGTCGCGGCGTTGTGCCTGGAACTGGCCGATGATCAAGTGGCCAGCGAAGTGCTGGACGCCTACCTGGACGTTTTCAGCACCCACTACCTGTCAGCCAAGTTCCAGCTTCCCATCGACCCGCAAGACGAAACCCACAGCCGTCTCAAGCCGTACCTGTAACTCTCACGCCCTGGCCAGCGCCGGTTTCCTTGGCCAGAGCTGGGCCATCAGCATGCCGGCCAGCATCAGTGCACAACCGATGTAGCCGCGTGGCTGCAGTTGTTCATCCAGCAGCCAGGCGCCGGCAATGGCGGCAAACACCGCCTCCATGGAAAAAATGATCGCCGCGTGCGAGGCGATAGCGTCCTTTTGTGCGATCACCTGCAGGGTATAGCCGATACCGACCGCAATCAGGCCGCCATACAAGATGGCCGGACCAGCCGCAATGATTGCGTTGAGGTCAAAGGTTTCCAGGCACAACGCCAGGATCAGGCTGACCACCGCGCACGTCGCGAACTGCACAAACGCCAGGCGAATAGGGTCGTGACGGCTGGCGAACACGCCGACCAGCACCACATGTCCACCCCAGACAAATGCCCCGATCAATTGCAACCAATCGCCGGAAGCCACCTGGAACTGATCGCCAACGCTGAGCAGGAACATCCCCAGGACGGCCAGGCTCGCCCCGAGCCAGGTGCCGAGACCGGTCTTGTGGCCAATCAGCAGGCCCAACAGAGGCACCACAATGACGTAGAGCCCGGTGATGAAACCGGCGTTGGTCACGCTGGTAAATAGCAGGCCGACTTGTTGCAGGTTGATTCCCAGGGCCAGGGCCAGGCCCATCAGGCCACCACCGATCAACAAGCCCCGGGTCAGGAAGGGCTCGACCTTGGCCTGGTGCCGCGGGCCACGCAAGACCGGCGGCAGCAGGCACAGCGAACCCAGCGCAAAGCGCAGGCCGGAATAGAGAAAAGGACCGATGTGATCCATGCCGGAGGTTTGTGCGACAAATCCCGACCCCCAGATCATGGCGGTAATCAGCATCAGGACATCGGCACGCAGGGCTTTGGTCTGCATGATGGCACTCTTATTAGTTAGCCAGCTAAGATGCCGCAAAGGATGCGGCTTGACCACCCCGGCTTCGCTGGGCATCCTTGGCGCCGATTGGGGTGCGGCCGAAGATTGAAACGCCGGTTTCATGGGCTCTTGGCGTTGAACGTGCCCTGTTGGTGCCGCCGATTGGCGGTGCCTTGAGTTGCTTTGGTGAGGCTTGAATGCATCAGGCCTGCCATGAAAAACAGGATCATTTGAAAAATGGCCACATACGAAATCCTGATTGCCGATGACCACCCTCTCTTTCGCAGCGCACTGCATCAGGCGGTAACCCTGGGCCTCGGCCCCGACGTGCGCCTGGTGGAAGTGGCAAGCATTGCCGAACTGGAAACCCGCCTGACTGAAAAGGCCGATTGGGACCTGGTACTGCTGGACCTGAACATGCCCGGCGCGTACGGGTTTTCTGGGTTGGTGCTGCTGCGCGGGCAGTACCCGCAGATTCCGGTGGTGATGGTCTCGGCGCAGGAAGAAGCGTCGATCATGGTCAAGTCCCGTGAGTTTGGCGCCAGCGGGTTCATCCCGAAATCCAGTTCACTGGAAGTGATCCAGCAGGCCGTGCGTGCCGTACTCGATGGTGATGTCTTTTGGCCGCCACAGGCGTTTGAAGAGGTCAGCGTGTCGGCTGAGGCCAAGGCCGCCAGTGAAGGCCTGGCGAGCTTGACCCCGCAGCAATTCCGCGTATTGACCATGGTCTGCGAAGGGTTGCTGAACAAGCAGATTGCCTACGAGCTGAATGTTTCGGAAGCCACCATCAAGGCGCACGTGACGGCGATCTTCCGCAAGCTGGGTGTGCGCACCCGGACTCAGGCGGCGTTGCTCCTGCAACAACTTGAGTCAATTTCGAACCTGTAACGGCTCTACATTCACGCTTTTTTGACTTTTGTTGATCTAGCTTTTCCATTCCTATTTGTTCAGTTGCCTACTCTTATGTCACCTTTCAAAGGTCAAACCGGTCTCAAACGCATCCTCAACGCTTCCGGCTACTCCCTGGACGGCCTGCGTGCAGCCTTTACCGGCGAAGCGGCTTTTCGTCAGCTGGTGTTGCTCAACGTCATCCTGATTCCGCTGACCTTCTTCCTGGATGTCAGCCGCGTCGAACAGGCGCTGCTGATTGCCGTCTGCCTGCTGGCGTTGATCGTGGAGCTGCTCAACTCCGCCGTGGAAGCGGCCATCGACCGGATTTCCCTTGAGCTGCACCCACTGTCGAAGAACGCCAAGGACATGGGCAGCGCCGCTCAGTTCGTGGCCCTGAGCATGATTGCGCTGGTGTGGGCAGTCATTCTGATCTGAGCCTTCAGGCAATGGTCGGCAGTACGATCTCGTCGCTGCGCTGAACCCCGGCGGTGAAGGCGCGGCACAGGTCGAGGAACTCGCGCATGGCCGAGGTCTGATACTTCTGTTTGTGCCAGATGAAGTAAAACTGCCGCGCCAGGTCGAGGTCCGGGGTTTCGACGGCCACCAGGCTGCCACGGCGGAAGGCGTCACGCAGCGCAAGCCGGGAAATACAGCCTATCCCCAGGCCCGACTCGACCGCGCGCTTGATGGCTTCGGTGTGTTCCAGTTCCAAGCGGATGTTCAGCGTGCTGCGATGGTGGCGCATGGCCTGGTCAAAGGTCAGGCGCGTGCCGGAGCCTTGCTCCCGAAGGATCCACGCCTCGTGAGTGAGCTCCTCCATGCTCGCCTGGCCACGGCTCGCCAGCGGATGTTGCGGGGCACAAAATACCACCAGCTCATCCTCGACCCAGCTCTGCACTTCGATGTCCGGGTGGCTGCAGTCGCCTTCGATTAGACCCAGATCAATTTCATAGTGCGCCACCTGTTGCACGATATGAGCCGTGTTCTGTACATGCAGCTTCACCTGGCTTTCCGGATGACGCTGCATGAAGCCGCCGATCAACAGGGTGGCCAGGTAATTGCCGATGGTCAGCGTGGCGCCGACCGCCAATGAGCCGAAACCGGACTTGCCGTTGAGCAGGTCTTCGATTTCCTTGGCCTGGTCGAGCATGGCCACCGCTTGCGGCAACAGCTGCTTGCCCAAGGCGTTGAGGCTCAGGCGTTTGCCGGCGCGGTCGAACAACTGGCAGCTCGACTGGCGCTCAAGTTCGGTGATGGAGGTGCTGGCCGCTGATTGCGAGAGGTTGAGCAGGCCCGCAGCACGGGACACACTCTCTTGCTGAGCGACGGCGACGAAGACTTGAAGTTGACGTAGAGTAAATCGCATATCGATATAACCGATAACCCTTATCTTAATAATCCATTTAACAGATATTGTCGCCGCCATTAGAATGCGATGCAATTGCGCACTGCATCGGCGCAGGCAAAATCTCCAGGAGTCCCACGTACATGAGCAACATGAACCACGAGCGTGTCCTCAGTGTTCACCACTGGAACGACACTCTGTTCAGCTTCAAGTGCACCCGCGATCCGGGCCTGCGCTTCGAGAACGGTCAGTTCGTGATGATCGGCCTGCAACAGCCCAACGGCCGCCCGCTTATGCGTGCTTACTCCATTGCCAGCCCGAACTGGGAAGAGCATCTGGAGTTCTTCAGCATCAAGGTGCCTGATGGCCCGTTGACTTCCCAGTTGCAGCATCTGAAGGAAGGCGATGAGATCATCATCAGCAAGAAACCGACCGGCACCCTGGTGCTGGACGATCTGAAGCCGGGTAAACACCTGTACCTGCTCAGCACCGGTACTGGCCTTGCGCCGTTCATGAGCGTCATCCAGGACCCGGAAACCTACGAGCGTTTCGAAAAAGTGATCCTGTGCCACGGCGTACGTTACGTCAACGAAGTCGCTTACCGCGAATTCATCACCGAGCACCTGCCGCAGAACGAGTTCTTCGGCGAGTCGCTGCGTGACAAGTTGATCTACTACCCGACCGTGACCCGCGAGCCGTTCGAGAACGAAGGCCGCCTGACCGACCTGATGCGCAGCGGCAAGCTGTTCAGCGACATCGGCCTGCCGCCGATCAACCCTGAAGACGACCGCGCCATGCTGTGCGGCAGCCCGAGCATGCTCGACGAAACCAGCGAAGTGCTCAACAGCTTCGGCCTGAAGGTTTCGCCACGGATGCGCGAGCCAGGCGACTACCTGATCGAGCGTGCGTTCGTCGAGAAGTGATCTGCGGTCACTTGTAGGCGCTGGCAAGCCGGCTCCTACAGAAGTTTGCGCCAGAAAAAAGCCCGCGTTGCCTGACAAGGCTGCGCGGGCTTTTTCGTTCCAGGGGATCAGGCGCTGGCGGGGATGACCTCAAGGACCCGAATCGAGTCCGGCGTCGGGTAGTGCCAGCGCACGTCCAGGTCCCAGAACTGTGCACCGTACTCGCGCTCGGGCGTTGGGGTCTGGTAGGCCGGGCGCGGATCCTGGGCCAGGCACTGCTCGATCAGCTCCACCAAGGGTTCTGCAAGGCGCTGAGCGTGCGTATGAGCCTGTTGCAGTGCGCTCTCGGTCCACTGCACCGCAATCAACTGCGGCGCCGCGCTGGCGATCGCATTGGACGCCTCAGGAACGATGTCGGCGTAGGGCACGTAGGGCTTGATATCGATGACCGGTGTGCCATCCAGCAGGTCGATGCCGGAGATCCACAGGCGATTGCCTTCAACCTTGTCCAGCTTGACCACCGATTGACCGATGCCGTTGGGGCGATGGGTCGCACGGGTGGCGAATACGCCCATGGATTTGTTGCCACCCAGGCGCGGCGGGCGGACTTTGAGTCGTGGCTTGTCTTCCAGTGCCTGGTGAAACAGAAACAGCAGCCAGACATGACTGACCTGTTCCAGGCCCTGCACGGCATCGCCCTGATCGAACGGTGCCACCAACTCCAGAATGCCGCGGGCGGCCGGGGCCAGTTGCGGTTGACGGGGGATGGCGAACTTCTCCTTGAAGCAGGAGTGCACGAAGCCGATGGGGGAAACGCTGTAGGTCATTACTGAAGCCTCAAGTTACAAGCTGCAAGCGACAAGCCTTGACTTGTAGCTTGCAGCTTGTCGCTGTCTTACGCTCTGACGCGCAACGTCAGGCCCTTGAGGAAGTTACGCAGCAACTGGTCGCCGCACGTGCGGTAGTTGGTGTGGCCGAACTTGCGGAACAGCGCGCTCAGTTCAGGCTTGGACACCGGGAACTCGGCCGCCTTGAGGATGGCGTGCATGTCGTCTTCTTTCAGTTCGAAAGCCACGCGCAGCTTCTTCAGGATGATGTTGTTGGTCACCGGCAACTCGATGGGCTGCGGCGGACGGCTTTCGTCCTTGCCGCGCTTGAAGATCACCAGGCCATCGAGGAAGTGCGCCATGACGTCGTCCGGGCAGCGTACGAAGCCTTCCTCGTCTTCCTCTTTCTTATCGAGGTACGTCACCAGGTCTTCCATGGTCACGTCCATGCCGCCGAGCTTGATGATCTCGATGACTTTCTTGTCACTGATGTCGAGCATGTAGCGCACGCTGCGCAGTACGTCGTTATGAATCATGGTGTGCAATCCTGATATTCAGCAGTGGGCGCCGCACAAAACTGCGGTGCCGAAATGTATGGCGGCGTGAAAAGTCTTAGAACTTCTCTTTGCCGGACAGGTAGCGCCATTGCCCCAACGGCACTTTGCCGATGGACACGCCGCCGATGCGGATACGGCGGATGGCGACGACCTTCAGGCCGACGGCCTGGCAGAACAGGGCAATCACGCCCGGTTGTGGGTTCTTCATCGCAAAGCGCAGGCGGTTTTCGTTCTGCCAGCTGGCTTTGACCGCTGGCAGTTCCTTGCCCTTGTAGGTCAGGCCGTGGTTCAAGCGGTTGAGGCCGTGAGCCACCATGTCGCCTTCAACCTCGACCACATACTCTTGCTCGATCTTGTTGGAATCGGCAGTGAGTTTGCGCAGGATCTTCCAGTCCTGGGTGAACACCAGCAAACCGCTGGCATTGGCCTGCAGGTCGGTACTGGCGGTCAGCCGCAGGAAGTGGCCCTTGAGCGGACGTTTGCCGTAGCGGTGTTCTTCGCTCAGAGTCTCGGCGCTGATCGTCGCCATGGCGGTGTCTGCATCCATGCCCACGGGAACGTTCAGCAGGATGGTCACCGGCTCCGGCGCGGTGGCCTTGGCTTCTGGATCGAGCTCGACTTTCTGGGTGTCGACCTTGAACTGGGGCTCGTCGATGACTTCGCCGTCCACGGTGACCCAGCCGCCCTCAATGAACAGCTCAGCCTCCCGACGGGAGCAGCCGACGAGCTCGATGAGGCGTTTGGAGAGGCGAATGGGGTCAGTCATGACAAGGCCGTAACAAAAAGGGGGCAGGCATTGTACCTGCCTCGCGCCGGTTAATCGCGGGTCCATTTGCCTCGTGTGGCTTTTAGCCGCGCAGGGCCTGCTGCTGAGGCTGTTTAAAACGCATGTGCAGCAAGGGATAGGGCTGCCCCATGCCGTCGACTTCCGAGCGTCCGATGACTTCAAAGCCCTGTTTCAAATAGAAGCCGAGGGCTTGCGGGTTCTGTTCGTTGACGTCCAGTTCATCGGCGTTGAGGTGCTCCAGGGCATAGCGCAGCAGTTGTTTGCCCAGGCCTTCGCCACGGTGTTCGGGGGCAATGAACAGCATCTCGATCTTACCCGCGGCCACGCCGGCGAACCCGGTGATGCGCTGATGCTTGTCACGGGTGCAAATCAGCATCACGGCGTCCAGGTAGCAAGTCAGCACCAGGGTTCTCAAGCGCTCGATGTAAGGGGCCGGCAAAAAATCATGGGTGGCGCGTACCGACGCCTCCCAGACCCGGGTGAGCTCTTCGTAGTCGCTGTGTTTCGGCGTGTGGATGACCGAATGATGGCGCATGCCCGCCTGCCCCTTGTGGTGAGTGAATTCCCTGATCCAAACAATAGTCGTAAAAAAGCCCCGCATCTCGTCTGGAGAGCGGGGCTTTGTGTATTTTTTACGATTAGATCTGTTCAGCCCACAGATCGTACTCGTCGGCGTCGGTCACCTTGCACCAGACCTTGTCGCCTGGCTTGAGGTTGCTGCCGTTGTCGATGAACACGTTACCGTCGATTTCCGGGGCATCGAAGAAGCAGCGGCCAACGGCGCCTTGCTCGTCGACTTCATCGACCAGCACTTCGATTTCGCGGCCAATGCGCATTTGCAGGCGCGCCGAGCTGATGGCCTGCTGGTGCGCCATGAAGCGGTCCCAGCGGTCTTGCTTGACGTCGTCCGGCACGATGTCCAGGTTCAGGTCGTTGGCCGGAGCGCCTTCAACCGGCGAGTACTGGAAGCAGCCGACGCGGTCGAGCTGGGCTTCGGTCAGCCAGTTCAACAGGTACTGGAAGTCTTCTTCGGTTTCGCCCGGGAAGCCGACGATGAAGGTCGAGCGGATGATCAGGTCCGGGCAGATTTCGCGCCAGTTCTTGATGCGCGCCAGGGTCTTGTCTTCGAAGGCCGGGCGTTTCATGGCTTTCAGGACTTTCGGGCTGGCGTGCTGGAACGGGATGTCCAGGTACGGCAGGATCTTGCCGGCGGCCATCAGCGGGATCAGTTCGTCAACGTGCGGGTACGGGTAGACGTAGTGCAGGCGAACCCAGACACCGAGGGTGCTGAGGGCTTCGCACAGCTCGGTCATGCGGGTTTTTACCGGTGCGCCGTTCCAGAAGCCGGTGCGGTACTTGACGTCAACGCCATAGGCGCTGGTGTCCTGGGAGATCACCAGCAGTTCCTTGACGCCGGACTTGACCAGGCGCTGGGCTTCGTCGAGCACGTCGCCCACCGGGCGGCTGACCAGTTTGCCGCGCATCGACGGGATGATGCAGAAGCTGCAGCTGTGGTTGCAGCCTTCGGAAATCTTCAGGTAGGCATAGTGGCGCGGTGTCAGCTTGATGCCTTGTGGCGGCACCAGGTCGATCAGCGGGTTGTGGTCCTGGCGTGGCGGCACGACTTTGTGCACGGCGTTGACCACTTGTTCGTACTGCTGCGGGCCGGTGACGGCCAGTACGCTTGGGTGTACGTCGCGAATTTTGCCTTCTTCGACGCCCATGCAGCCGGTCACGATGACCTTGCCGTTTTCCTTGATGGCTTCGCCGATCACTTCCAGGGATTCGGCCTTGGCCGAGTCGATGAAGCCGCAGGTGTTGACCACCACGACATCAGCGTCCTGATAGGTGGACACGACGTCATAGCCTTCCATGCGCAGTTGGGTAAGGATGCGCTCGGAGTCGACCAACGCTTTCGGGCAACCCAGGGATACGAAGCCAACCTTGGGATTGGCTGACGCAGGAGTGGTGGACATGTCTAACCTCGGTGTTTTGTGACGCCTCCAGCCGAAGACGGCAAGGCGACAGTTGGGCGCTTAGCGTCCTGTCTCGTGAATACGCCGTTTTTTGACGAATGACTGTTGTTGCCAGGCAAGGCAGCGTGGCGGCAACCGTCATTCGTCAAGAAGTCAGCAGTGATTCGCGAGACAGGACGCCTGCCTCTGATCAAAAAGTGCGCAATTCTAGCGATGGTCAGCGCGCTTGACCAGCTTTATGCAGGGAAATACGACGAGTGCTGCGCTATGCTTCGCGCCGTTGGGCTTTACCGATTTTTTACAGTCAACAAAACGTCTGTAACAGTAAGTAAAACAGCGCATGCTGCGCGTCAAAGCATAGCGCTTCTTGCGAAGCAGTCTGGGTCTGGGTAATAGGGGTGGTGGATGGGTCAGGCAAGTAGTCAGGCTGCGAGCGCCGAACATTCGGCTGCAAAGCCGATCAGCATGCTGGTCGCAGCGGTCGGAGTGGTGTACGGCGATATCGGCACCAGTCCGCTGTACACCCTCAAGGAAGTGTTTTCCGGGGCGTACGGTGTGCCGGTCAACCATGACGGGGTGCTGGGAATCCTGGCGCTGATCTTCTGGTCGTTGATCTGGGTGGTGTCCATCAAGTACATGCTGTTCGTGCTGCGGGCCGACAACCAGGGGGAGGGCGGCATCATGGCGCTCACCGCCCTGGCGCGCCGGGCGGCGGCGGGGCATGCACGGTTGCGCGGCCTGCTGGTGGTGTGCGGGTTGATCGGTGCGGCACTGTTCTACGGCGACAGCATGATCACCCCGGCGATTTCGGTACTGTCGGCGATCGAGGGGCTGGGGCTGGCCTTCGAGGGGATCGATCACTGGGTGGTGCCGCTGTCGTTGATCGTGCTGGTGGCCTTGTTTCTGATCCAGCGCCACGGTACGGCCCGCATCGGCATTCTGTTCGGGCCGATCATGGTCACCTGGTTTGTAGTGCTCGGCGCGTTGGGGGTTTATGGCATCGTCCAGCATCCTGAGGTGCTGCAGGCGATGAACCCGGTCTGGGCCGTGCGTTTCTTCGTCGTGCACCCTGGCATGGGCGTGGCCATTCTGGGCGCGGTGGTGCTGGCACTGACCGGGGCCGAGGCGCTGTACGCCGATATGGGGCACTTCGGACGCAAGCCGATTGCGCGTGCCTGGTTCATTCTGGTGCTGCCGGCCCTGGTGCTCAACTACTTCGGTCAGGGCGCATTGCTGCTGGGCGATCCCGAGGCGGCACGCAACCCCTTCTACCTGCTGGCGCCGAGCTGGGCGTTGATTCCGCTGGTGGGGTTGTCGACCCTGGCCACGGTGATCGCTTCGCAGGCAGTGATTTCCGGGGCGTTCTCCCTGACCCGCCAGGCCATTGCGCTGGGGTACATCCCGCGCATGCACATCCAGCACACATCGAGTGCCGAACAAGGGCAGATCTACATCGGTGCCGTGAACTGGGCGCTGATGGTGGGCGTGATTCTGCTGGTGCTGGGTTTCGAATCCTCGGGTGCGTTGGCGTCGGCTTACGGCGTTGCCGTGACGGGCACCATGCTGATGACCACCATTCTGGTGTCGGCCGTGATGTTGCTGCTGTGGAAATGGCCACCGATCCTGGCGGTGCCGGTGCTGCTGGGCTTCTTGTTGGTGGACGGGCTGTTTTTTGCGGCCAACGTGCCGAAAATCATTCAGGGTGGTGCCTTTCCTGTGTTGGCGGGGGCCGCCCTGTTCGCGCTGATGACCACCTGGAAGCGCGGCAAGCAATTGCTGGTCGAACGCCTGGACGAGGGCGGTTTGCCGCTGCCGATCTTCATCGGCAGCATTCGCGTGCAGCCGCCGCATCGGGTTCAGGGTACTGCGGTGTTTCTCTCGGCACGCCCGGACGCGGTTCCGCATGCCTTGCTGCACAACCTGTTGCACAACCAGGTCCTGCATGAGCAGGTGGTGTTGTTGACGGTGGTCTACGAAGACATTCCCCGGGTGCCGGCGCAACGTCGCTTTGAGGTCGCCTCCCACGGCGAAGGCTTCTTCCGGGTCATCCTGCACTTTGGTTTTACCGATGAGCCGGATGTGCCCGAGGCGCTGAAGCTGTGCCATCTCGAGTCGCTGGATTTCAGCCCGATGCGCACGACGTACTTCCTCAGCCGCGAGACGGTTATCACTTCCAAGCTGGTGGGAATGCCCCGTTGGCGCGAGGCGTTGTTCGCCTTCATGCTGAAGAACGCCAACAGCAACCTGCGATTCTTCAACTTGCCGCTGAATCGGGTGATCGAGCTGGGCACCCAGATCGAGATGTAAGCCGCCCGAAAAAGCCCCCGTTGCCTGGCGGCAGCGGGGGCTAATGAGATGGTCAGACTGATCGAGAAGCCCTGCAGGTTTACGCTTGCAGGGCTTTTCTCGTTTTCGGGCGCGGGTCAGGTCACTCTTCAGCGACCTTGCTCTTGTCCTGGTGCTTTTCGATGATGTCGACCAGGCGCTGAGCCAGGGCCGGGTAGTTCTCGTCGAAGTGGTGTCCGCCGGGCAGCTTCACGGCTTCGCCGACGGCCGTCTTGTCGGTGCAGCCGCTTTCATCGGCCTCTTCCACACCGTAGATGCACACGACCTTGGTCGCCGGCAGCTTGGCCATTTCCGGGCCGGTGGCAGCTTCCTTGCCTGCATTGCCGAGCCAGCCTTCGACTTCGATTTCGAAGCTGCCAGTGCGGGCGAAGGCCAGCAGAATGATTGCGTCGACACGCTGCTGCTCCGACTCGGGCAGGCGGTTGTAGATGGCAGGCAGCACGTCCGCGCCAAACGAATAGCCGGTGAGGATGAAGCGCTTGGTGCCCCATTTCTGCCGGTAGTGCTGCATCAGTTCGCCCAGGTCGATGGCGCTTTGCTCAGGACTTTTGTGCTGCCAGTAGTAGCGCAGGGTGTCGATGCCGACCACCGGGTAGCCGATCTTCGCCATCTCCCCGGCCACGTCACGGTCCAGGTCGCGCCAGCCGCCGTCGCCGGACAGGAACAGGGTGACGGTGTCCCTGGCTTGGCCGGCAGGCACCTCGACCACGGGGATGCTTAGCCCGCCATTGCCCTTGTCGGAGCCAACCAGGATCTTGCGCAGCTCGTTGTTGAGGACTTGCGGCAAGTTGATGTCATAGTCGCTGATGCTGGTTTGCGCATTGGGTTGGTCGCGCACGAAACCGGCACTGGTATCGTCCGGGTTGTCGTTCCAGGCCACCAGCCAATGGCCATGGGCGGCGCTTTTTGGCAGCAGGTGGGTGCAGCCGGGTTTTTCCAGGGCCAGGTCGACCGAGACCGCCTGGGACTTGTCATCCTTCTGTTCGGCCAGCCAGCGCCAGGCCAGTACCGCGCCCGGGCCTATGCCGCTGACCAGCGTCGCCGGGCCCTTGAGTTCCCTGAGTGCCGATTGCAGCGCCCGCCCTTGCAGCAGGCAGTCCTTGGGCAGGATCACTTGCACGATCTGCGCGGCACCGCCACGGCTCAAGGCGATCAGCTGCTTGTCGCTCAGCTTCTGTTCATCGGTTACCGCAACCACCACGCGGGCGTGGGGTGTCGAGCCAGGAATGACCCGGGTCATGGGCGCGCCATCAGGCGGCGCCAACACTTCCAGGGTCGGTTCGGGGGCGGGGCGGTTCCAGTACCAGTGGCCACCGCCGAGTATTAGAGCCAGTACCACCAGAGTGGCCAGTACATACCGCCAGGCACGTCGAATCATCAGCGTTTCACCAATCCAGTCAAGCCGCCCGCAATCAGGGCAGCGGTATCGGCCAGCGCCACCAGCGGATCGAGCCCGGCGGGCACGGCCATGTAGCGGGGTTCCCAGTCAGGCTGGAACTTATCCTTGAAGCGACGCAGCCCCTGGAAGTTGTAGAGCTGCTCGCCACGGCGGAACACCATCGAGCCGAGGCGCTGGGTCAGTGGCGCACCGCGACGTGGTTGCAGGCCCGACAATGGGACCATGCCCAGGCTGAAGCGCGCATAGCCATGGCTTTTATAATATTGAATCAGGCCGACCATCATGAATTCCATGGTCAACTTCGGGGCTTCGGGGTGCGCCCGCATCAGGTCGAGGCTGGCCAGGTCGTGGCTGTAAGTCTCGAGCAGGTTGGCGAACGCCACCGGGCGGCCTTCAAAGTGAATGATCGCAATGCGAAAGTACTTCAGGTAGTCGTCGCTGAAACGGCCGAGCGAGAAGCCTTTCTCGCGCACGTTCTTGCCGGTGAGCCAGGCGTCGGAGATGACTTTCAGTTCGTCCATCGGTGCCTGCCCTGGTTCGAAGATCTCCAGCGACAAACCATCGCGGGTGCCACGGTTCCAGGTGTATCGCAGGTCTTTCATCTCCTTGCCCTTGGCGTCGAGATCGAAGCGCTGCAGGTCGACCCGGGCTTCCTCGCCAAGCTTGATCGCGGTCAGGCCGATGTCCATGTAGTAGGGCAGGTTCTCGGCACGGACTTGGTAGAACACCGGGCGGGCGTGATGCAGGTCGCACAGGTCGCGGAACTGCCAGATCATCTCGGCCCTTTGCTGGGGCGGGCCAATCGGGTCGTACAGCGCCACCAGGCTGCGGCCACGGCGCGCGTACATCAGGAAGGCGTTGTCGTCGGGGTTGAACAGCAGCGCCTTGTCACCGGTCAGGGCCAGGCCTCCGTCAGGCTGCGCCGAGGCCAGCAGAATCTTCTGGGCCTTATCCAGCTCGGTGTTGTCGGGCAGGTGGATCACCGGGCGTTCGGTGCGCAGCAGCCAGGTCAGCGACACGACCACCAGTACCACCGCGGCGCCGAGCAGCGAGCGCAGGCCACGGGGCGCATCGGAGTCCAGGGTGAATTGCCACCAGAGTTCGTGGCTGTAGGGCACGTCCTGATAGGCAAACAGCAGCAACCAGATCGAGGCGCCCAGTACGCAGACGCTGGCCACCAGGTACAGGGGCGAGAAGGGCAGTTCGGTCAGGCGGCTGGGGCGATAGAACGAGCGACGGAAAATGGCCAGCAGGCTGGCCGTCAGGATCAGCAGGCTGGCTTCTTCCCAGTCGAAACCCTTGAGCAGCGAAAGCAGGGCGCCGGCCAGCAGCAACACGGTGGTCAGCATCCACGCAGCCGACAGCCGGCGGCGCAAGCCCTGGGCCAGCAACAGGCACAGCACGCCGATCAGGCTGGCGCCGAAGTGCGACGCGTCAATCAGGCGATGAGGGATCAGAAAGCCGATATGTTCCAGGCGGGTATCGATCTCCGGCGTGGCGCCGGAGAACAGCAGGACCACGCCGGAGAGAAACACCAGCACGGCCAGTACCGGCGCGGCGAGGCCAGAGGCCGTGCGCAATGCTTCGCGGGTGGTGAACAGCCGCTGGGCTTCATTGATCAACAGCAGAATGCAGGCCGCCAGCATCGGCAGGACCACATAGATCAGGCGATACAGCAGCAGCGCGGCGGCCAGTGGCGCTGCACCGAGCGTGTCGGCGAACGCGGCCAGCAAGATGGCTTCGAATACCCCGACACCTCCCGGTACGTGGCTGAGCACGCCTGCGGCCAGGGCCAGAAGATAAACCAGCAGGAACGCACCGAAGGGGGGAGCCTGCGGTAGCAGCAGGTAAAGAACGGTCGCGGCAGCGGCCACGTCGAGCGCGGTGATGATCAGTTGCAGGAAGGTCAGGCGCCGGCCTGGCAGGCGCAGGGTTCGCCGACCGATACGCACCAGCAAATTATCCGCATACGGCTGCTCGGGCAGGCGACGACGGTAGAGGCCGATCGCCAGGATCGCGCACAGCAGCAGTACGGCAATCGCAATCGCCGCCAGCACAGGTTGCGACACGTGCAGTGCGACAGACGCGGCAGGCAGGTTGCTCAGCGTGGCCAGGGCGGCCAGCGGAGGCAGGGCACAGCCCAGGGACAAACTGGCAAACAGGGTCATGCGGGCGACTTCTGCCGCCCCCAGGCCGTGGCGCGCGTACAGGCGATAGCGCACCGAGCCGCCCGACAACAGCGACAGGCCGATGGCATTGCCGATCGCGAATGCGGTGAAGCCCCCCAGAAACAGGGTGCGTGCTGGCAGGGTCACGCCGGCATAACGCGTCGCCGACCATTCATAGCCGAGCAACACCATGAAGCCGACAATCGTTGCGCCCAATGCACCGAGCAAGGCCGGCTGCGGGACTTGCAGGATCGAATCGTGCAGGGCGTAGAGGTCGAGTTCGCTTAATAGATGACGACAGGCAATCAGGGCGATCGCGAACAACAGCAGCGTCACTGCCAGGCCAATGGGCTGGCGGTATTTGCTGATCAGGTCCAGCCAGTGCAAGCGGCTGGCGTTGATCGGTTGAGTTCCTGTCACGGTGTCTTGTGAGTCAGACGAGTTGGCGCGCATCAATCACCTCTTGGATTGTGCGCGACAGGATGGGGGTATCCAGCCAAGTTACCAATCCCTGCAGAAAAATATAGTTACAAATATTAACGCGTATTGCCCTGCGGATGTGCGTTGCCAATGGGCAAGGCAGGCTTGTGCTTGAGCATAGCCTGAGATGTTGGAGTGGGGAGGGCATGGGGAGACCGGGCAGTGAATTGCCAAGCCATTGTTACGAAAGGGTTTTTCGACAGGCACAAAAAAGGCCACTCTTTCGAGTAGCCTTTTTTGATGTTTGGTTGCGGGAGCCGGATTTGAACCGACGACCTTCGGGTTATGAGCCCGACGAGCTACCAGACTGCTCCATCCCGCGTCTGTGTGGCGGCATTCTACAGGCGAACGCCGGAGTGTCAACTGTTAATTATACGCGCGCTCAAGTAAACGTAAAATCGCCTCAAGCGGTCGCAGGTGTGCGGTTAAGTCTCGGACGCACAACGAGAACTTATCGTGTCTCGGCGTTTGCTCTGCAGGGGGAGAGGTAAAAACACGCACGCACAAAAAAGGCCACTCTTTCGAGTAGCCTTTTTCGATGTTTGGTTGCGGGAGCCGGATTTGAACCGACGACCTTCGGGTTATGAGCCCGACGAGCTACCAGACTGCTCCATCCCGCGTCTGTGTGTCGGCATTCTACAGAGGATCAGGGTGCTGTCAACGATTGATTCATAAAAAATGCTGTCTGTTCAATCGGTTAGCGTTTTTTATCAGGAGGGTTATGGGCTTGAAGGCTTGCTGTGCAAGGCTTTCAGCTCTATTGGTGGCTTGAACTTGATTAGAAAAATAAATCCATCAGTCACCTGTCCTACCCACGGGAGAGAAGATTCAAGGTACTGGTGCTATATACAGTTGTCAGTGAGATACTGGTGATCTGGCTTGTTTTGGTTCCTTTTCCTTCATTGAACACCGCCTTGATATGACGCAACGCAAAATCATCCACGTCGACTGCGACTGCTTTTATGCTGCCATCGAGATGCGTGACGACCCGACGCTGGCCAGCAAGCCGCTGGCCGTGGGTGGTTCGGCGGACCGGCGGGGCGTCATTGCAACCTGCAACTATGAGGCGCGAGCCTTTGGGGTACGGTCGGCGATGTCTTCGCGACATGCGCTGAAGCTGTGCCCGGACCTGGTCATCGTCAAGCCGCGGATGGAAGCCTATCGAGAGGCGTCGAAGGAAATCCAGGCCATCTTTCGCGATTACACCGAGCTGATCGAGCCCCTGTCGCTGGACGAGGCTTACCTCGATGTGTCCGAGAGTAGCCATTTCGCGGGCAGTGCCACGCGAATTGCCCAGGATATCCGGCGCCGGGTCTCCAATCAGTTGCACATCACGGTGTCGGCAGGCGTGGCGCCGAACAAGTTCCTGGCGAAGATCGCCAGTGACTGGAAAAAACCCAACGGGTTGTTCGTGATCACGCCGGATCAGGTCGAGGATTTTGTCTCGCAACTGCCGGTAAGCAAGTTGCACGGGGTGGGAAAGGTCACGGCGGACAAGCTGGCCCGGCTGGGGATTGTCGATTGTCTGCAGTTGCGCGAGTGGAACAAGCTGGCGCTGGTGCGCGAGTTTGGCAGTTTCGGCGAGCGGTTATGGAGTCTGGCGCGCGGGATTGATGAGCGGCAGGTGCAGAACGACAGTCGGCGGCAGTCGGTGAGCGTGGAAAATACCTACGACGTCGATCTGCCAGACCTGGTCAGCTGCCTGGACAAGCTGCCAGCGTTGCTGGAGTCGCTGAATGGGCGCATGGCCCGCATCGACAGCAGTTACCGTCCGGGCAAGCCGTTCGTGAAGGTGAAGTTTCATGATTTTACCCAGACAACGCTGGAGCAGGCCGGCGCGGGGCGGGATTTGGGCAGTTTTCAGCTGTTGCTGACACAGGCATTCAACCGGGGAGGCAAGCCGGTGCGATTGCTGGGGATTGGCGTGCGTTTGCAGGATCTGCGGGGCGGGTTCGAGCAACTGGATCTATTTGGCCGGTAAGACCTCGCGCCTACCAGGGTAGGGGCGAGGCTTGCCCGTGAAGCGTCAGATCAATTCGGGCCAGGGTCGGCCACCAGCCGTCCGGCATCCTTGGTCAGGGACTTGAGGAACTCACTCTGCAACTCGGGATCGTTGCGAGTCAGTTCGATCAGGCTCTGTTCAAGTTCGCTGGCTTCCTCTTCCAGGCCCAGCTCCGACAGTCGCTTGACCCGGTGTACCCACTGGCTGACTTCGTCGTCCTCGAGGTCGTCGTAAATCAGTTCGTGGGCTTCCAGCAGCTTGCTGCGCAAGTTGCCGCTGATGGCCAGTGATGAGTTTGTGTGCACGTCATCCTGGGCATCCGCGACGGAAATGTGCAGCGTATTGATGTGGCTCAGGTCGTTTTCCGAGAACGGGCTGTCGAGCAGGTTCAAGCGCAACAGGCCATTGCGGTCGGTGGTGAGCTCGAAGGTCTGCTTGCCGGTCTTGACCTCTACCGGGCGTTCGCTCCAGGGCAGGCTCGAGTACTCCGTGCGCTTGTCGCGCTGGACTTCATCGATGCCCGCCAGGTTCTGTTGCGCGCGTCCGTGGGACTGTACGTTCATGAACGGGTTGAGCCCGGCAAAGCCGTAGCTGATCCAGTCCTTGGTGGCGCTGTCCGGCAGGTTGCCCAGGGCGAAGACATTGACCACGTTGGCGCCGACGCCGGCCACCACCGCGACCGCGCCCAGCGGGATCTCGTAGACCTCCCGCCAGGGTTGGTATGGCGTATAGCGATCGTAGTGACGGGTAACTTCGAACTCGGTGACCTCGAAGGTCTTCTGTTCGTTTATCCGTACCCGGCGTTGCGGCAGCTCAAGCACCTTAGGCTCACCGACATCGATCTGCAGGCTGTGATCGAGCAGTTTTCGCTCGATACGCTCCTCGTGCTCGCTGCGCTGCGACATTTGATTGGCGCAGCCGCTGATCAGCAGGGTGCCGCACAGGGCGGCACCACCGAGGCTTAAGGTGTTTCGCTTGAACATGAGGTCTCTATCTGGTGTCAGCGGCGGATACGAGCCTGAAGGAACGACAGCACGTCGGCGACCGGCAGCGCTTGCGGCTCGGCCTCGGTACGGCTCTTGTATTCCAGGTTGCCTTCGGCCAGGCCGCGGTCACTGACCACGATCCGGTGAGGAATGCCGATCAGCTCCATGTCCGCGAACTTGATGCCCGGGCTGGTTTTCTTGTCGCGATCGTCCAGCAGCACTTCGAAGCCGGCCGCCGTCAATTCAGCGTAGAGCTTGTCGGTGGCTTCGCGAACCAGGTCGGTTTCGTAGCGCAATGGCACCAGGGCAATCTGGAAAGGTGCGAGAGTGTCGCTCCAGATGATCCCTTTCTCGTCGTTGTTCTGCTCGATGGCCGCCGCCACCACGCGGGACACGCCGATACCGTAGCAACCCATTTCCAGGGTCACCGGCTTGCCGTTCTCGCCCAGCACTTCGCACTTCATCGCCTTGCTGTACTTGTTGCCCAGCTGGAAGATGTGTCCGACTTCGATGCCGCGCTTGATTTCCAGGGTGCCTTTGCCGTCGGGGCTCGGGTCGCCGGCCACGACGTTGCGCAGGTCGGCCACGGTCGGAACCGGTAGGTCGCGTTCCCAGTTGACGCCGAAGTAGTGCTTGTCGTCGATGTTGGCGCCGATGCCGAAGTCGCTCATCAGTTCGACCGAGCGGTCGATGATGATTGGCAGCGGCAGGTTCAGCGGGCCGAGGGAACCGGCGCCGGCGCCGATGGCGTCACGCAGTTCGGCTTCGGAGGCCATGACCAGCGGGCTGGCAACGCCAGGCTGATTAGCGGCCTTGATTTCGTTGAGCTCGTGGTCGCCGCGAATGATCAGCGCGATCAGCTTGCCGGCTTCTTCGGCGTGCACCACCAGGGTCTTGATGGTCTTTTCGATCGGCAGGTTGAAGCCTTCGACCAGTTGCGCGATGGTCTTGGCGTTCGGGGTGTCGACCAGGCGCAGTTCTTCGGTGGCTGCGGCGCGGGAAGTTTCCCGTGGCACGGCTTCGGCCTTCTCGATGTTCGCCGCGTAGTCGGAACCGTTGCTGAAAACGATGTCGTCTTCGCCGGACTCGGCCAGTACGTGGAACTCGTGGGAACCGGCGCCGCCGATCGAGCCGTTGTCGGCTTCAACCGGGCGGAACTTCAGGCCCAGGCGGGTAAACACGTTGCAATAAGCCTGGTGCATGCGGTCGTAGGTGACCTGCAGCGATGGCTGATCGGCGTGGAAGGAGTAGGCGTCCTTCATGATGAACTCGCGGCCGCGCATCAGGCCGAAGCGTGGGCGGATTTCATCACGGAATTTGGTCTGGATCTGATACAGGTTGATCGGCAGCTGCTTGTAGCTGCTCAACTCGTTGCGCATCAGGTCGGTGATCACTTCTTCGTGAGTAGGACCTGCGCAGAAGTCGCGACCATGGCGATCCTTGAAGCGCAGCAGCTCAGGGCCGTACTCTTCCCAGCGACCGGATTCCTGCCACAGCTCAGACGGTTGAGTGCTCGGCATCAACACTTCGAGAGAGCCGGCGGCGTTCATTTCTTCGCGAACGACGGCTTCAACCTTGCGCATTACCCGCAGGCCCATGGGCAGCCAGGTGTACAGGCCCGAGGCAAGTTTGCGGATCATGCCGGCACGCAGCATCAGCTGGTGGCTGATGACGACCGCATCGGAAGGCGTTTCTTTCTGTGTGGCGAGCAAAAATTGACTGGTGCGCATGGTAGGCCGTTGTCGGTTGCTGAAGACTAGAAATGACGGAACATTGTACGGGCGAGATCCGCTGACGTACAGGCGTGCAGCCGAGGGTAACACCCGGGCGCGGGGAAAGCCCCGCGCCGTCCGGGATTATTCGATGGCGTTAGTCGTCTGGGTGGGCTCCGGCGACTGTGTCGGCGTCGGGCCTTCGCGGCGGCTTTCCTGGTACCAGTGCACAAGGATCAGGACGAGGGTCGGGATGCCAAGCAGGGCGGTGATGATGAAGAAGTCGTGGTAACCGAACTTTTCCACCATGACCCCGGTGTAGCCGCCGATCAGGCGCGGCAGCAGCAGCATGATCGAGCTGAGCAGGGCGTATTGGGTGGCCGAGAACTTCAGGTTGGTCAGGCTCGACAGGTAGGCCACGAAGGCCGATGTCGCCAGGCCGGAGCTGAAGTTGTCCAGGGAAATGGTGGCAATCAGCATCTGCAGGTTGGCGCCCATGTCGGCGAGCATCACGAACAGGATGTTGGTGCCGGCCGAGGCTGCGCCGCCGATGAACAGAATGGGCAGGATGCCGAAGCGCACGATCAGCAGGCCGCCCATGCCGGCGCCGATCAGGGTCATGATCAGGCCGAAGATCTTGCTCACCCCGGCGATCTGGTCCTTGGTGAAGCCCAGGTCGATGTAGAACACGTTGGCCATGACGCCCATCACGGTATCGGACATGCGGTAGGTGGCAATCAGGCCGAGCAGCAGCAAGGCTTGCCAGCGATAGCGCATGACAAAGTCGTTGACCGGTGTCAGCACCGGGGCCAGTCCCCGTCGGCCCATGGTCGACAGGCACATGGCAGTGAAGGTGATGTAGAGGATGGCGCGCAGGAAAGCGCGGTCTTCCAGCAGCAGGTCGAACAGGCTGGCGTCGCCGAACAGTACGCTGGCAAAGTCGGTGTTGTAGAGCTGGGTGAACATGGCCGGTACGGACACCAGCAGCACGATCAGGACGAACACGGATGCCAGTTGGTGCACAAAGCTGTAGCGGCCGGCAGACAGTTGTGTGCGCAGCGGCACTGGCGGTTCGCGCATGAGCAGGCAGGTCACCAGCGCCGGGACCATCAGCAGGCCAAAGAGGACGTAGGTACCGGTCCAGGCCGAGTGTTTGTAATTGAAACCGGTGGAGCCGAAGCCTTCGGCAAAGAACAGGGCGCCTGCGGTGGCCAGCAAGGCAGCAACCCGATAGCCGGACATGTAGCTGGCGGCCAGTGCGGCCTGGTGTGTGTCGTCGACGATTTCCAGGCGGTAGGCGTCGACGGCAATGTCCTGGGTAGCCGAGGCAAAGGCCACCACCACGGCAATCGCGATCAACCAGGACAGGTGTTTTTGCGGGTCGCAGAAGCCCATGCCGATCAGGCCCAGGATCACCAGGATTTGCGACAGCACCAGCCAGGATCGTCGTCGGCCCAGTTTGCCCAGCAGCGGCAGGCGCCACTGGTCGAGCAGTGGCGACCAGACCCATTTGAAGGCATAGGCCAGCCCGATCAGGCTTGCGTAGCCAATGGTTTCGCGGGCCACGCCGGCCTCACGCAACCAGACGGAAAGCGTCGAAAACACAAGCATGTAGGGCAGGCCGGCGGCGAAGCCCAGCAGCAACAGCACGAGCGTCGAGGGGCTGGCATAAGCGGCGAGCGCGGCGCGCCAGGTTTTACGGGGCATGGGCTGGAGTCTGCCTCAAAATATACGGAAACAAAGCGCGCACTCTAACCGCTGTGCTCTACCGGGCGCCAGCCATGGCGCTGAATATCAACACGATTGTTCAGGATACTGACGCCTTCCATGCGCAATCGCGCCCGTTGTTCGTCGCCCGATGGGGTGCCTGCTGGCAGGCTGATCCGGCCGCCCGCGCCGAGTACGCGGTGCCAGGGCAGCGTGCTGTCCGCGGGCAATTGGCTGAGGGTACGTCCCACCCAGCGAGCGGCGCGCCCAAGGCCGGCCAGTTCCGCGAGTTGGCCGTAACTGACGACCTTGCCTGCCGGCACTTGCGCCAGGGTGACGTAGAGTGCCGTTCGGCGGATGTGTGCCGGGTCCTGGGGCTCGTTCTCGCAGTCACTCACGTCCGGGTTTCCTTGGAAAGGGGGGTGTCGTACCGTTGGTGGCTCAAGGCGCCAATGATCCAATGATAAATGAACTCGATGCAAATACCCTGGTCAGTCCTTGCTCGGGCGTTCTCTATGGAATAATGCCGCCTTTTTTCGCGAACCCGAGTGTTGTCGTTGCTTATGCTGTCCAGAACCTTGTTGTGCCTCGCCGTCCTCTCTGCCTGCACGCCGGCACTCGCCGACACTGTCTGGTTGACGAATGGTGATCGCTTGAGTGGCAAGATCAGGCTCTTCGACGGCGGCAAGTTGTTGATTCAGACGGAGTACGCCGGGGCGGTTGCGATCGACTGGAAGCAGGTCAAGACCCTGGAAAGTGATCAGCAACTGCTGGTCAAGCAGGACGACTACAGTGCAGAGGTGGCCAAATCGTTGCAGGCTGCCGATGCAGGCAAGGTCACGTTGGCCAACGGTGATGCGCCGAAAACCGTGGAGCTGGCCAGTATTCAGCAAATGCTCAAGCCCCGACCGGTGGTCGAGGATATGGTGTGGAAGGGCAATGTCGACGTCGCGCTGGATTATGAGCGCTCGGAAAACAAGACGGATGACTACGCCATCGATTTCAAGACCAGTGCGCGTCATGGTCATTGGCGTCACACGGCGGAAGGCGAATACAACCGCGAGTTCCAGGATGAGGTGGTGACCACGGATAACTGGCGTGCGGAATATGCCCTCGACCGCTTCATTACCGAGCAGTGGTTCTGGCAAGGGCGATTCAACTACAAGCGCGACAAGGTTGAAGACTTGAAGCTGCAGCGCACCGTGGGTACGGGGCCGGGCTATCAGTTCTGGGATGATGAGTTGGGTGCGTTTTCGCTAGGCTCGCTGTTGAATCGAACCGACTATGAGTACACGCAGGGAGGGCGGGACAATTTCTACTCCCTGGCGATGAAGTGGGACTACAACCGCTACCTGATTGGCCGGTCGGTCGAGCTGTTCACCACTGGTGAGGTGGGCAAACCCCTGTCCAGTGTGGCGGACTACGCACTCGATGCCGAGGCTGGATTGCGTTACAGGGTGACGGACTGGGCGTCGCTCAATCTGAAGGCCGAGCGCAATGAAATCAAAGGCACGCAGGAGAGCGACCTGGACAAGACCCATTATTCCGCGGGGTTTGGGGTGACCTGGTAAGGCGCGCAGTGGTGTGGCTGGCCGTGTTGCAGACATTTTTCCGTACAAAACACCCGGGCACAAAAAAGCCCCGCTTTGAGGGCGGGGCTTTTTACTAAATCAGTACAAGTTAGATAACTTGAACTTCTTCAGCTTGCATGCCTTTCTGACCGCGGGTAGCGATGAAAGAAACCTGTTGGCCTTCTTTCAGGCTTTTGAAGCCGTCGGATTGGATAGCTTTGAAGTGAACGAACAGGTCGTCACCGGATTGTGGAGTGATGAAGCCGAAGCCTTTTTCATCGTTGAACCACTTAACGGTACCGGTTTGGCGATTAGACATGGTGTAACTCCTTGAACAAAGATAACTGCGACTCAGGAAGAACCCTGGCCGAGACTGAGTGCAAAGAGCAGGAAAAATTCTTGTAGATGGTTGGATCGAAATTCAACATATCGTGTAGAGATTCTCAGTGACACAAGCAGCACAGTGGCGCCACCTTAACCCTTTTTCTGGTACGTGCCAATGGTCTTAGCGAAGGTTTCTCTGTTTTCGTGACTGACGGTGCGCATGAGCGACGCACGGCTTCTGATATTAAGGGGATCGGCGATTTATCCAGCCCCGGACTTTGAACCCGGCGGCGTGCCCCGGTAAGATGCCGGACAGAATTTTTCCACCTCGCTATTTCAGGACACCCGCCATGAGCATCAAATCGGACAAGTGGATTCGCCGCATGGCGCAAGAGCACGCGATGATCGAGCCCTTCGTAGAGCGCCAGATGCGTGGCGAAGGCGCCGACCGGCTGATTTCCTTCGGGGTGTCGAGCTACGGCTACGACGTGCGTTGCGCCGATGAGTTCAAGGTGTTCACCAACATCAATTCGGCGACCGTCGATCCGAAGAACTTCGATGAGAAGAGCTTCGTCGACGTCAAAAGCGATGTCTGCATCATCCCGCCGAACTCGTTCGCGCTGGCCCGTACCGTCGAATTCTTCCGGATCCCGCGCAACGTGCTGACCATCTGCCTGGGCAAGAGCACTTACGCGCGTTGCGGCATCATCGTCAACGTCACGCCGCTGGAGCCGGAATGGGAAGGCCACGTGACCCTGGAATTTTCCAACACCACCACGCTGCCGGCCAAGATTTATGCCAATGAAGGCGTGGCGCAGATGCTGTTCTTCGAATCCGATGAAGAGTGCGAAGTGTCTTACAAGGACCGTGGCGGCAAGTACCAGGGCCAGCGTGGCGTGACCCTGCCGCGCACCTGAGTCAACCGTCTGACAACGCGTATGAATTCTTGAGCGAGCGTACACTCTATGGAGTGTACTGCTCCGATCCGCGCAAGGCGGGTCGGGCCATCGCTCAGGAGTGCGCAATGAAGATCGATCCTCGAATAAGTGCCGAACTGGCCAGGCTCGAACCCAACCAAGTGGGTGTGCTGGCCTGGTCATTGCTGGCGCATCCGGCCGTCACCCAGGCTGGCGGGATCCCCGGCCAACCCGACCCGGACACCCCCAACGAACAGCCCAACGAACCCGGTGAGCCAACCCTGCCGGATGAGCCGCCTCCTGCCCCTGTAGTGTGATGACCGGCCTGGCCACTCATACTCGGAAATAACTGTGTGTGCCTGTGAAACCTTCTGGCAGACGGGCCGTGCTTTGATCGCGGCCGGCTCGTCGTGCCTGCTTGTGTAAAAGGCTGGGGCTGGGCCGTTATCCCTGAAAATGAAAAAGGAATTTCTGATGAGTTCAAATCGATCGGGCCATTTCAGTGCTGATTTGATCACGGCCGGTGGTCGTCAAGCGTTTCATGTGGCAACGGGTGTGCACTATTTCGTCCGCGAAGGTGTTCATTGCATCGAGGCGAGCAATGACCAGGGGGAAGCATTTCTGGTGTATTTGCCCGCGGAAATCGAGACGGGCATCTTTCAGCTTCAGCTCGGCCTGCCTTCGGTTATCCATGTGACTGGAAGCACTGAAGCGGAGCTTTATCCGCTGGGCACTCTGGAGCTGACGGTAGGCGGGGACGCGCAGTTCGACGGGCGTTTCACTGGGACGGATGCCAACGGCATCGTGGTAGAAAATGGCAGCTTCAGGCTGGAGCACGAAGCAGTCACCTGACCCGGGATGGTTGTGGGAGCCAGCCAGGCCGGCTCCCGTTTCCAGCTACTTCAGATTGCCACTGAGGAACTGTTTCAGGCGTTCGCTCTTCGGGTTGCCCAGTACATCCTCGGGTGTCCCTTCCTCTTCCACCAACCCCTGGTGCAGAAACAGCACCTGGTTGGACACTTTGCGCGCGAAGCTCATTTCGTGGGTGACCATGATCATGGTCCGGCCTTCTTCCGCCAGGCCCTGGATCACCTTGAGTACCTCGCCGACCAGTTCCGGGTCCAGGGCCGAGGTCGGTTCATCGAACAGCATGATTTCCGGTTCCATCGCCAGCGCACGGGCAATGGCCACGCGCTGTTGCTGGCCACCGGAGAGGAACGCCGGGTACTGGTCCGCCACCCGTGTCGCCAGGCCGACCTTGTCCAGATAGCGGCGAGCACGCTCTTCAGCCTCCTTTTTGCTCACGCCCAGCACCCGGCGCGGGGCCATGGTGATGTTTTCCAGCACGGTCATGTGGCTCCACAGGTTGAAGTGCTGGAACACCATGGCCAGCCGGGTACGCAGTCGTTGCAGTTCGGCTTCGTCCGCCACGCGCATGCCGTGGTGATCCTTGATCATGCGGATGGCCTGGCCGTCCATGCTCATGGCGCCGTCGTTGGGAGTCTCGAGAAAGTTGATACAGCGCAGGAAGGTACTCTTGCCCGAGCCGCTGGCGCCGATCAGGCTGATCACATCACCGGTCTTGGCCTTGAGCGAAACGCCCTTGAGTACTTCATGGCTGCCGTAACTCTTGTGCAGGCCTTCAATGGTCAGTTTGTACATGGGGCAAACATCCTCAAGGCGAAAGTAGGTAGCCGGTGCGATACGCTTCAAGGCCTGCAACATGGGCAATCACCATGCCGGCCGTGGCCATGCGTCGCGTGGAGCGGGCGTACAGCAGGCCGGCGTTGGTGCAGTGAACCGGTGTGACCCGGTCACTGATCGGATCAATGATCTCAGCGATCAATTGCCCCGCCTGCAGGTATTCACCCGGTAGCACGTGGTACACCAGCAAGCCGCCAATCGGCGTGGTCACCGGCTCTACGCCGGCGAGCGGAGTGGCCGGGTAGGACAGCTCCGGCAAGGGCGGGGCCTGGCCTTCAATCGCGCCATAGTGTGTCAGATAGTCGATCAGCGCCTGGCTGTCCAGGCTAGCCAGGGGATGGTTGACGTCACCTTGGCCGCGCAGCTCTACGGTGACCGAGAAACTGCCCATCGGAATGTCGAAGTGCTCGCCGAAACGCTCCTGCAGTTGCCACCAGAGCAATGTGAAGCATTCGTCGAACGACTGGCCGCCCGAGTCGGTGGCCAGCAGGCTGGCCTCGGCGCCAATGTAGCGTGCCAGGGGTTCGACCCGGGGCCAGGCGTCAGGGGTGGTGTACAGGTGCGTGACCGCTTCGAAATCACAATGCAGGTCCAACACCATGTCCGCGTCACACGCCAGTGTCTGCAGGGCCAGGCGCTGGGATTGCAGTTGGGTGCTGGCGGTCTGCCGCGCCAGCGCACTGCGCAGGTGGCTGCGGATCAGTGCCAGGTTGTGTTGCGGGTCATCGCTCAGCCGGCCTTCGATCTCGTTGCCGATCTCTTCGCTCAGGTCGACGAACCAGCGGTTGAAGTTCTGTCCGCTTTCCAGCTCGTAACGCCCGAGCGGCACGTCCATCAGCACCTGTTCCAGGCCAATCGGGTTGGCGACGGGTACCAGCACGATTTCGCTGCGCAGGCGACCGGCGGCTTCAAGTTCCGCCAGGCGCAGCTTGAGGTGCCAGGCCACCAGCATGCCGGGCAGTTCGTCGGCGTGCAGCGAGGACTGGATGTAGATCTTGCCTTGGCCCTGCGTCGGGCCGAAGTGGAAGCTATGGATCTGTCGCGTGGTGCCCGGCAATGGGGCCAGCAAGTCATGAATCTGGTGGCGCATGTGCAGAAAGTCCTAGTGAGTCGGCCCAAGGAACGCCAGCCAGCGGCGTTCGGCCAGTCGGAACAGGCCGACCAGCGCAAAGGTAACGGTCAGGTAAATCAACGCAGCGATGCCGAACGACTGGAAGGTCATGAAGGTCGCCGAGTTGGCGTCGCGCGCGACTTTCAGTACGTCGGGGATGGTTGCGGTAAAGGCTACGGTGGTCGAGTGCAGCATCAGGATCACTTCGTTGCTGTAGTACGGCAGCGAACGACGCAGGGCAGATGGCATGATTACGTAGGCATACAGCTTCCAGCCGGTCAGGCCGTAGGCCTTGGCGGCTTCGACTTCACCGTGGGCCATGCTGCGAATCGCCCCGGCAAAAATCTCCGTGGTGTAGGCACAGGTGTTCAGGGCAAACGCCAGGATGGTGCAATTCATCGCATCGCGAAAGAATGCATCCAGCACCGGCTGCGCGCGGATCGCCGCCAGGCTGTAGATCCCGGTGTAGCAGATCAGCAGCTGGATATAGAGTGGCGTCCCGCGGAACAGGTAGGTGTAGAACTGCACCGGCCAGCGGATGTAGAAATGCGGAGAAACCCGGGCAATCGACAGCGGGATCGATACCACGAAGCCGATGAAGATCGAGGCGCTGAGCAGCCACATCGTCATGGCCAGGCCGGTGATGTGGTAGCCGTCGCTATAGAGGAACGGCCGCCAGTACTCCTGCAGAAGTTCGATCATCGTACGGCCTCCCTGCTACCTGCGGCATAACGGCGTTCAAGCCTGCGCAGGACAATGTTCGACACGCTGGTGATCACCAGGTAGATCAAGGCCGCGAGCACCAGGAAATAAAACAGTTGATAGGTGCTTTTACCAGCGTCCTGGGCGGCCTTGACCAGATCGGCCAAGCCGATGATCGACACCAGTGCAGTGGCCTTGAGCATTACCATCCAGTTGTTGCCGATACCCGGCAGGGCAAAGCGCATCATTTGCGGGAACACCACGAAGCGAAAGCGCTGGCCGCGTTTGAGGCCATAGGCGGTGGCTGCTTCGACCTGGCCACGGGGCACGGCAATGATCGCGCCGCGAAAGGTTTCGGTGAAGTAGGCGCCGTAGATGAAGCCCAGGGTGATGACCCCGGCGCTGAACGGGTTGATTTCGATATATTCCCATTCCATGAAGTCGGTAAAGGATGTCAGCCAGGTTTGCAGGCTGTAGAAAATCAGCAGCATCAGTACCAGGTCCGGTACCCCGCGAATCAGTGTGGTGTAGCACTGGGCCGGTATCCGCAGCAGCCTGGAAGCGGAAAGTTTGGCGCTGGCGCCCAGCAGGCCAAGTAACACCGCCACCAGCAGCGACAACACCGACAATTTGATGGTCATCCAGGTGCCTTGCATCAGCAGTGGGCCGAAGCCCTTCAAGCTGAAGGCAGAGAGCCCCAGGTCTTGCAGGAGTTGCTCAAACATAAAATCAGCGACCTGATGGTGTAGAAAAGGCGCCCATCACGAAGATGGGCACCGGGCATTATTTGCCGCTGTACAGATTCAGATCACCGAAGTGTTTCTTTTGAATGGTGGCGTAAGTGCCATCGTCGTGTAACGCTTTGATACCTTTATCCAAAAGCGCCTTCAGCTCTTTGTTACCTTTCGAGATACCGATCGCGGTCTTGGAGGGCAACAACTCGCTTTCGACAGGCTTGCTGACTTCGAAGTCAGCGCCTTGTGGCGACTTCAGGAAGCCCAGTTCGGCTTGCAGCATGTCCTGGATCGACGCGTCGAGGCGACCGGACGTCAGGTCCGCATAAACCTGGTCCTGGTTGGCATAGGCCTGGGTTTTCACCCCGGCCTTGTCCAGCACGGCCTTGGCGTAGGCTTCCTGAATGGTGCCTTGTTCGTAACCCACGGTCTTACCCTTGAGGGACGCAGTGTCCTCGGTCAGCCCGGAACCTTTCTTGAACACGAAGGAGGTAGGGCCGGAGAACAGCTCGTTGGAGAAGTCGATGACTTTCTCACGGGCTGGCGTCACGGTCATCGAGGAGATCACACCGTCGAATTTATTGGCCTTGAGGCCCGGAATCATGCCGTCGAAGTCACTTTCGACCCATTTGCACTTGACCTTCAGTTCGGCGCAGATTGCATTGCCCAGATCGATATCGAAGCCCACCAGGTTGCCATCGGCGGCTTTGGACTCGAACGGCGCATAGGAAGGATCGACGCCAAAACGCAGTTCCTTGTATTCCTTGGCCAGCGCGGAGCCTACAGCCATGCACAAGGCCAGTGCAGAAAGGGTCAGCAATGCTTTTTTCATTATTCAATCCTTAAGAAGCAATATGAGCGCTTGTGGCGCGTAATTATTGTTACTGGAAAGCGTAAGACATTATGAAAGTAGCAATTTCCGAACCAGAGTCCCGAACAAGCGTTTTAAAAGTTGATTCAAGAAGCGTCTGGTCAGGCTTCGTGCCCCAAAAACGGGCGTGACGGGTTTACCGCACCCACACTGGGCAATCTGCATGAGGGGGCCTGTTTCCAGACACCCTCAGTCTCGACCCGATTATTTACCCGGGATCAGGGTCAATCGAGTCTTTCCATACACCTTGTCGAAGTTCTGCGGTTGTAGCGGCAGGCCTTGGTATTGGCCCTTGAGCCAAGGCTCGATACCGTTGAGGTAGTTCGCGCTGGCCGGGTTACCGGATTGACCTGTGCCGTTTTGAACCATCAGCGGTTCGGCCTGGCCGAAGTCGACAATCAAGCGCATGACCGGCACCCGCGTGGCATTGAAGTCCTGGCCCCAGGTGTAGGCTGCTGCATTCAGTGTCGTGTGGTCGCCCCCGGCCGCCATGGCCCCGCGTACTGTCTGGCCGCGGGTGTTTTTCCATTCGTAGCGGTGCAGCTTGCCCCACTGCCAGGCTTTGCGATCGCCACCTATCTGGCTCTCGCCAGCGGTGATCGCCGCCGCCAGGCTACGGGCGAGTATCGCTGGCTTGTCTTCTTTTTGCGCTGTGCGTGTGTCATCCCAGAACGGGCTGTCTTCACGGCCGAGCAAATGGTCGGCCTGGGCCGAGTAGGACAAGGTGCCGTTGGCAACGAACGCTTTCCAGGTCGGGCTGGAGTCCGGTCCCAGTTCGTCGAGGAACACCTGCTTCATGCTTTCCTGCAGGAACAGCTCATAGATCGCCGCGTCGGTCGACGTCGGGCTGAGCTTGCCATCGAATGCCATCAGGCGGCTGAACGCTTCGCGCGCTTTGCCGGCTTCGAGGCCTGGCAGGGCCGAGATCGCCTGTTTCAGCGGTTGCGACATGCCGGGGGCTTCAAACATCTTTTTCAGTTTGGCGGCGAACAGGGTGGTCTGGTCGTACTGCATGGCAATCATGCTGCGACTGTCGTGTTTGCCGGCACCCGCCAGTTCGGCGATACGCTCGCCGCGCTCGGGTGCCGCCCACGAATTGGACAGCTGCATGCCATAACCGTGGGGGATGATCCGCTGGTTCGCGGTGCCGAGCCAGCCTTGGGCCGGATCCTGGTCGTAGGGGTGGAGCATCGGGTCGGCATAGCCGTCCCAGTCGTAACGCCCCTCCCAGCCGGGCGATGGCAGCAGGCCTTCGCCTTCACGACGGTTCGGGAAGCGGCCGGTGACTTGCCAGCCAATGTTGCTGGCGTCGGCGAACAGCATGTTCAGGGCAATGGCACGGATTTCACGGCTGGCATCCGAGGCCTTTTCCACACTCTGTGCACGGGACAGGTCGAAGAACGCGTCCAGGCTCCGGTCATCCTTGAATTCAGGCATCTGCAGGGCCACGCCGAGGCCATTGCCCAGTGCGCTGCCTTGGGCGCTGTTGAGCAGCGCGCCGTGACGGGTTTCGTACACGGCTTCGCGAATCGGCCGCTGTCCTTTGACGAGGTAGGTTTCATTGCGAACCATCACCGGTTGCCATTTGCCTGCTACTTCGTAAACCAGGCCAGAGCCCTGGCGCTTGAGTTTTTCCAGGAACAGGTCCTGGTTGTCACCCATGACCGCCGTCATGCTCCAGGCCACCTTGCCATTGAAGCCGGACAGGATCATCGGCAAGCCGGCAATGGTGATCCCGGCAGCCTGGTACTTCGGCGCACGGATCTGTACAGGGCTCCACAGCGAGGGCGCGCCAATCGGGAACTGGCTGTCGCTGGCCAGCAGGCTCTTGCCGCTGCGGCTGCGTTGTGGGGCAATGGCCCAGTTGTTCGAGGCGGTGGTGCCCAGTGGATTCAATCCGGCCAGTTGCTCGCCGGCTTTCGCCAGGTCGGCCAGGCCCGGGATCGCGCCATTGAGCTTCACGCCCTGAAGTTTTTCCGTTTCGGCCTGCGGCAGCTGCTCGTCCGGGTAGGACGGCGACAGCCACGCCAGTTTGTCGGTCGTGATGTGTTGTGCCATGACCAGCGCGTTTATTTCCTGCGGCAGGTTGGCCGACTGGCTGAAATTGAGCAGGCAGAAAATCAGCGCCGAATCCTCGGCTTTCCAGTATTCCGGCTTGTAGCCCGTGGCCGCCAGGTCCGCTGGCAGTTTGTCGCGATACCGGAACAGGTAGGCGTTGACCCCGCGTGCATAGACTTCAAAGAAGCGTTTGAGGCGTGGGGAGGAGGCTTTATAGAGTTCGTCGGCGTTTTTCTTGAGATTGACCGCGCGCATGTAGCGGTCAGCGTCCAGCATCTGTGCCCCGGACATTTCCGACAAGCGCCCCTGGGCCAGCAAACGCAGGGTGACCATCTGGTTGATGCGGTCACTGGCGTGTACGTAACCGAGGGTGAACAGCGCGTCGTGGAAGGTGCTGCTTTCAATCAATGGCATGCCCATGGCATTACGTCGTACGGAGACGTTCTGTGCCAGCCCCTTGAGCGGTTGCACGCCGGAGTTCGGTGGCAACGTGTCCTGGGCGTTCCAGGTCTGGCACCCTGAGAGGCTGAGCACACTGGCTACAGCTGCGGCAACGCCGAACCGGGGAAGAAAAGATGTAAGGGCTGGCGAGGCCATGGCAAAGCTCCTGCAGGGGGGTAGTACCAATAAAGGCGCTACGTTAGTGAGCGGCCGGGAGCCGCGCAAGCGGGGGCCGATCTTATTTCAAGGTTTGTCCGATAAATCAGTGGATTTGCAGTCGATGGCCAGTCGTCCGAGGCTTGCCTGGCGGAACCGGTGATGCTCAAGTAGGCAGAATCCGATGACCGCTATGAGGGAACATTCGCCATGGAGTTTCAGGCAAACGCAACGCTGATTCTGATCGATCAACAAAAAGGCATTCATCACCCCAGGCTCGGGCCACGCAATAACCCGCAAGCGGAAGACTGTATGGCGCACCTGTTGGCCGAGTGGCGGCGATTGGCCCGACCGGTAATCCATGTTCAACACCTGTCCCGCGAACCGGACTCCGTGTTCTGGCCAGGGCAGTCGGGGGTCGAGTTTCAGGAGCGTTTTGAGCCTCAGGCGGGGGAGCGGGTGATCCAGAAGCAGGTGCCGGATGCCTTCTGCGGGACGACGCTTGCCCTTGATTTGCGCGAGGCGCAGGTCGAGCAATTGGTCATTGTCGGTGTGGCAACCCACAACTCGGTGGAGGCTACGGCGCGGACGGCCGGTAATCTGGGGTTTGCAACCTGGGTCGTGGAAGATGCCTGCTACACCTTCGATAAAGCGGACTTCTTCGGCAACCCGCATTCGGCCCGGGAGGTGCATGCCATGTCACTGGGTAACCTGCATGGCGAGTACGCCACGGTCATTTCCCTGGTCGGGATTCTGGGATCGCGGCCCAATGTCCGCGATCCAGCAGAAGACTAATGCATCAAGCGCCGTGGCACTTCTTGAACTTCTTGCCGTTGCCGCATGGGCAAGGGTCGTTGCGGCCGACGTCTTTCAACGCGTTGCGCACCGGCTCCTGGTGAGCGTGGCCGCAATGGGGGCCGTGTACATGGCCATGGTCGTGATCATGGTGGTCGTGATGGTCATGATCGTGGTTGCAGTCAGGGCCATGGACATGAGGTTGCTGGGTCATCGAGGTTACTCCGGAATAAAATCGCCGGAAATTATCTCGCCATAACGCGACAGGTGCACGTCATTGCCGATGAATAATCCGGTTTTCAGTTCGCCTTCAAGGCGATAAGGGATAGGTTGATCGGGTTTTTTCAGCAATTTCACCACCTCGCGCAGGTGTTGCCAGAGGTTGGTGCGAATCGGCACTTCAAAGTAGGCACTGCTGTTGGGGTCGACCCTGAACCATTCGCTGGACTCACCTTCGGTCAGCAGGAACTGGCTCAAGTGAATGCGGTACTCCAGTCCGCGAACCGTCAGGCTGGAGTCGTTGGGGTTGTCGACACGAAAATGCAGCATGAATTTCTGTTCGAGCAGTTTGGCCCTCACCACTTCGACCTTGAGCAGATGCACCTGGGGCTCAAGGTCGTCGTCGGTGAACCAGGAGACGCAACCGCCGAGGCCCAGGGCCATCAGCAAGGTGAGTATCTGCAGTGCGCGCCATTGGCCGGGCATGGTGTGGCTCCTTTCTACACACTGGAAGATTCAGGCCGCTACGCGAAATACCCCGCGCAACACTTTTTGAACTTCTGCCCGCTGCCGCAGGGACAGGCATCGTTTCGCCCGATCCTGAGCGGTACGGTCGGGTCGATGAAGTACCAGTGCCCGGTGTTTTGCACAAAGGAGGAGCGTTCGCGGTGACTGTGTTCGCCGGTGCTGTCGTGCCAGCGCGCGGTGAAGGTGACAAACGCGTGTTCAGGCTGGCCGCCGAAGACTTCCGAGCTTTCTACCTCCAGGCCCAACCAAGTGCTCTGCGCGCTCCAGTCACTGATCGACTGGCGATCCAGGCCTGGCTGTTGAGCCGGCAGGGTGGTGGCGACCAGATAGTCGACCAGGCCCAGCACATAGGCGCTGTAGCGCGAGCGCATCAAGGCCTCGGCGCAGGGCGCGGGGTGGCCTGTGTGGTAATGGCCGCAACAGGCATCGAGCGGCGTGCCGCTGCCGCAGGGGCAAATGGATGTGCTCATTGTGTTACCACCAGTATTTTCCGAAGTTTTCCGGGTTGGCCCAGAATCGTGAGTTGAGCCAGTCGGGCACTTGCTTGTAGTCAAGCAGATCGTAGGTGAACAGGGTCAATACCTGTTCGTCGCGCTGGAAGCGTTCGCTGGCTTGCAGGGCCAGGGAATAGAAGTCGGTTTCCTGCCAGCCACAGGCATTCAGGTCCGCGAGCACGGCGATGCGGCTGGCGTTGAGGTTGCGGATCCCGCCGAGCAGATTCAGGCCATCGCGCTTGGGCAGGTGCTCAAGGCAATCGAGTGCCAGCGCCAGGTCGAAACGTTGTGCCGCCAGTTCTGGTGGCAGAGCTCCCGGTGCTGCCTGGTCGATCCGGGTCTCGGGGTGTGCCTGCCTGAATGCCTGCAGTGCCGGGAAGTCACTGGCGCCGATCAGCAGCAGTCGCTGCGGCGCATAGCGATCGAGCAGGGCGGCGAGGGCTTGCTGGGGTGTGCGCGAAGAAATGCCTGCGGTCATCGAAGATCCTCAATCAGAACTGCAGAGACTAGCCTGCCGGAGCGCTCGGGCCTAGCGCCTGATTGCGCATCAGGTTTGCAGAGCCAGTGATTACGGGGTGAAACAGAGGTGGCCTAGTGCTGGCGGATATTAAAACCCGGGTCTTTACTCCATGAATCGGTCGTAAGCCGATCCCTCAGGAGATAACTCGATGAGCATAGTTCGGACAGCATTACCCTTGGTTCTGCTAACCAGTGTGTTGACTGGTTGCGCAGGTTTGCAGAAAACAGACTGGCCGACCTGTGGTCTGGTCGGTGGCGTTGTGGGTGCCGGTCTCGGCGCGACGGAGAGCGCGGCCTGGGCCGGCAGCGGCGCGCTGATCGTGGGGAGTCTGGCAGCCGCCTATTGCTGGGTTCATGGCGACGGTGACGAAGATGGCGATGGTGTTCTGGACAGTCGTGACAAGTGCCCTGGCACACCGAAAGGTACGCAGGTCGATGCAGATGGTTGCCCTCCACCGGCTCCCGTGGTTGAAGAGGTCGTGGTGATCAAGGAAGAAACCATCGTTATCCGTGATGTGAATTTCAGCTTCGACTCGGCCAAACTGACCGAAGCCGACAAAGCCAAGCTTGAAACCATTGCCACCCGCCTGAAACAGGAAGCGCCTTCCGCCCGGTTGAGCGTGACCGGACATACCGACAGTGTCGGCAGCGATGCCTATAACCAGTCACTTTCGGAAAAGCGTGCGCGTTCGGTGGTCGAATACCTCATCGAAGAGGGCGTACCACGGGCCAGTTTCGTTTCGGTGAGCGGCGCCGGGGAAAGCCAGCCAGTGGCCGACAACTCAACCGCTGACGGCCGTTCGATGAACCGTCGTACCGAAATCAAAATCAACCGTTAGACCCTCTCGCCTCCGTGCCTTGTGCAGTCGCGGAGGCGGGTCTTTACTCCTGTGTGACCGGTATGGGCCGGTGACACAGGAGCAATCACCATGAGTGTTCGCCTGCGAGCCGCAATGCCGGCTCTTCTGCTCGGCAGCCTGTTGACAGGTTGCGCCACACACAGCGATGGCACTGCCCCCCTCAATCAAGGTAACTGGCCGATCTGCAGCTTGATCGGTGGCCTGGTGGGCGGCGGTCTGGGTGCCATTGAAAGTGCGAGCTGGGCAGGGGGCGGTGCGGCACTCGGCCTGTTGACCGGTGGCTTGATTTGCTACGCACAGGATGGCGACGACGATGAAGACGGCGTGTTCGACCGCCGTGATCATTGCCCCGACACTCCCGCCAGTACCCCGGTCGACAACAGGGGTTGCCCGATTCCCCAGTACCCGGCCAGCGTCAAGCCGGTCGAGGCGCCTCAAGATGAAGTCATCACCCTCAGCGATCAAGGCAATGTGCTGTTCGCCTCCGGCTCGACCGAGCTGACACCGGCTGCCAACGAACAACTGATGGCGCTGATGGGTAAGCTGAAAAAGGCCGACGTGGCGAGTATCAAGGTGGTCGGTCACACCGATAGCCAAGGGGCGGACGCTTATAACCAGGGACTTTCCGAGATGCGTGCCAGCAGTGTGGCCGCATTTCTGCTGGAACAGGGCCTGGCGCCAGACAAAGTGACCAGCCTGGGCGTGGGGGAAAGCCAGCCGGTGGCCGACAACGCCACCGAAGAAGGGCGGGCGAAAAACCGCCGGGTGGAACTGGTGATCGGACACTGACCAACCGCTGCCGGACCGGCTATTCTCGTCGGACCGATAGCCCGGTAGCGGGCTCAAGAAGAATTTTCACTGGCCTCTGGCGTACTCCTCGTGGAAGTCGTTACTGTGCGCGCAAAGAATAATGATCCACAGGGGCGCGTATGAAAGTGTTTTGGGGACTGGGGAAGTGGTTGACCCTGATGTTCTGGCTGGTGGTGCTGATCAATCTGATCCAGCCGTTCACCAATCCGATTCATTTGATGGTCAATCTGGTGGGTAGCCTGTTGCTGCTGACCCATCTTCTGGAACTGGTGCTGTTCAACCGCAACCTGAAAAATCGGCCTCACCGGTGGCGTGATCGTTTGCAGGTCCTGGTGGTCGGCATCTTTCATGTGCAGACCATCGCAATGTCTGACGCAACGGAGGCCTCCCATGCGTAAATTCTGTTTGCTGGCCGCGTTGGTCAGTCCGCTGGCGATGGCGCAGGTGGTCACGGTCGAAACCCATTCGCTGGTGCGCCTGCCCACTACCACCAGCGTTTTGCAGCTGGAGCGGCTGGAGGTGGCGGATTACGGTACGTTGCTGATCCCTTCGAATGTCACTGAGCTGAATGTGGGCGAACTGCATCTGGGGCGCGAGGCGCGGATCGCCATTGTTCCCGGTGAGCAGAGCCTGCAATTGAAGGTCAGTCGTGCGCAGTTGGACACAGGTAGCCAGATAACGTCCCGCGGTGCGCCTGGCACCTACCTCAAGGCCGCACGTGCGGGGCGCAACCTGAATCTGCGGATTGCCTCGCTCAATGCACCCGAGTTGTCGATCGATGCCCGTGGTGGCGCGGGGGCGCCAGGTTACGTGGGGCTTGATGGCGGCAATGGTCAGGAGCCGGGTTGTACTTGGGGGGAGGCGGGGCGAGGTGCCGATGGCGATAACGGTGGCGATGGTCGTGCCGGTGCCCCGGGCGCGTTGGTGCGCGTGGAGTTGCCGCGTGATTATCCGGAGCAGCAGATCAAGGTGCTGGTCGAGGGTGGCGTCGGTGGCGTGGCGGGGGCCGGTGGTATGCCGGGGGCGGGTGGCAAGGCCAAGGGGTGCTTCGTTTATCGCGCCGATGGCGGCAAGAGTGGGCGGGCCGGTGCACCGGGGCAGCCTGGGCCGGCTGGTGCGCCGGGTTCGGTGACGGTTCAGCGGCTGTAAATCTGCTTTGATTGGTATGGCCCCCGATTTTCTGTGGGGGCGGGCTTGCTCGCGAAGGCGGCCTGGCAGTCAACCATTCTCTTGCGGGTGCGGTGTACATATCCTTTGCTGCGGTCATGGCTACTTATGGTTCCGCCCTTACGGCGGGTCACTTTGGCAAACGCCCCAAAGTAACCAAAGGTCTCGCCCCGAGCGTCCGGCCCCTCGCCGAGGCTCGGGGTTCCCTCGACTCCGGCATTCCTCAGGGGGCATCGCCCTCCGGTCGGCTTCGCTCGACCTCCATGCGATGTCCTCGACTGCGTCGAGGGGCGCTGCGCGCCATTCCCCTGATGAACGCCTGCGCTCGGCCTGCCGATGGGGCGGGTGGATCAAGATCAAAAGCCAGAGCCAGAGCCAGAGCCAAAGCAAGATCAAGATCAAGGGCGGCAGGCGAGCTAACGCTCGGCCTGTTGAGTGGTGGTGGTGGTGGTGGTGGTGGGTTGTCAGCGAAGTTGTTAGAACATCGGCCGCGCGGCGGCGATGGCTACCAGTAGTAGTCCCAGCAGCAGATTGATTCCTACCAGGCGGCGAATGCTGCCAAGGGTCGCGGCGCCGGTCGGCCAGTCCTCGGCCAGCACGGCTTCGCGCAAGTGTGGAAGTTGCAAGGCTTGAATGCGGATGAACAGGGCGGCCATCACCAGGTACAGGCCCATCATGATCTGCACATACCGTGGCGCGGTTTCAAAGCCGCTGAAGTGCAGGTGAATCATCCCCACTCCGCTGACCGGCAGGATCACCACCGCGATCCAGACCCAGACAAAAAAGCGTTGAAACACGTCTATCCACAGTTTCAGCCGGGCCGGGCCTTCCAGTGTTTTTACGGCTGCCGGGCGCAGGACCATCCAGGCGAAAAACATGCCGCCCACCCAGATCGTTGCAGCCAGTACATGGAAGGTATAAATGATAGCGAAAGGTGTCATTGGGGTACTCCGTTCTGCGCGGGATTCATTAGCGGGGTATGATAGCGACCGAACCGAACCACTGAAAATTTATCCAGCGTTTTTTGCGCCCGACAATCCATGATCAGCACTGAACTCAAAACCACGATCCAGGGCGCCTACTCGCGTTTTCTCGAAGCCAAGAGCCTGAAACCGCGTTACGGCCAACGCCTGATGATCGCCGAAGTGGCGAAAGTCCTGGGGGACATCGACACCGACGACGAAGGCCGGCGCAGTGGCGACCCCGCTGTCGTGGCGGTGGAAGCCGGCACCGGTACCGGCAAGACCGTGGCCTACAGTCTGGCGGCGATCCCGACTGCCAAGGCCGCCGGTAAACGCCTGGTGATTGCCACCGCGACCGTCGCCCTGCAAGAGCAGATCGTCTACAAGGACCTGCCGGACCTGATGCGCAACAGCGGGCTGAACTTCAGCTTTGCGCTGGCCAAGGGTCGTGGACGCTACATGTGCCTTTCCAAGCTCGATATGCTGCTGCAGGAAGGCCACGCCCAAACCGCCACCGCGCAACTTTTCGAAGAGGAAGGCTTCAAGATCGAGGTCGATGAGGCCAGTCAGAAGCTGTTCACCAGCATGATCGAGAAGCTCGCCGGCAATAAATGGGATGGCGACCGCGACAGCTGGCCCAACGCCCTGGAAGATGCCGACTGGGCGCGCCTGACCACCGATCACAGCCAGTGCACCAACCGGCATTGCCCCAACTTCGGCCAGTGCGCGTTCTACAAGGCCCGCGAAGGCATGGGCAAGGTAGATGTGATCGTCACCAACCACGACATGGTCCTGGCCGACCTGGCGCTCGGCGGTGGTGCGGTGCTGCCGGATCCCCGTGACACACTCTATGTGTTCGACGAAGGTCACCACTTGCCTGACAAGGCCATCGGCCACTTCGCCCATTACACGCGCCTGCGTTCTACCGCGGACTGGCTGGAACAAACCGCCAAGAACCTCACCAAACTGCTGGCCCAGCACCCGTTGCCCGGCGACCTAGGCAAGTTCATCGAGCAGGTGCCCGAGCTGGCGCGGGAGATCAAGACCCAGCAGCAGTTCATGTTCAGCGCCTGCGAACAAGTGGCTGACTTCAAGCCCGGCGAAGATGTCGAAGGCCGGGAACGTCCACGTCACCGTTTCGTGGGCGGAGTGGTTCCCGAACACATGCGCGAGATGGGTATCGAGCTGAAGAAAGGCTTTTCGCGCCTGACGGACCTCTTTACCCGGCTCACGGATTTGCTGAAAGAAGGCATGGATGGCGAGGTCAACATCGGCATCGCCAGTAACCAGGCGGAGGAATGGTACCCGCTGTTTGGCAGCCTGTTGTCCCGCTCCCAGGGCAATTGGGAATTGTGGACGGCATTCACTGCGGAAGACCCGGAAGACAACCCGCCGATGGCGCGTTGGCTGACCCTGGCCGAAAGCGGTTCGCTGTTCGACATCGAGGTCAACGCCAGCCCGATCCTTGCCGCAGAAATGCTGCGTCGCAACCTGTGGAATGTGGCCTATGGCGCACTGGTCACTTCGGCGACCCTGACGGCCCTCGGCACGTTCGACCGTTTCCGCATGCGTGCCGGCTTGCCGAAGAAAGCCGTGACGGCCGTGGTGCCAAGCCCCTTCCTGCATGCTGACGCCGGTGTGTTGCGGGTGCCGGATTTGCGGGCCGATCCTCGCGACGCCCCCGCCCATACGGCGGCGATCATTCGTGACCTGCCGGAACTGGTGGAAGGTTCGCGCGGCACCCTGGTGCTGTTTTCTTCGCGCAAACAGATGCAGGACGTATTCGACGGGCTGGATCGGGATTGGCGCAAGCAAGTGTTCATCCAGGGCAACCTGTCGAAACAGGAAACCTTGAACAAGCACAAGGCGCGAGTCGATGGCGGGGACTCCAGCGTGTTGTTCGGGCTGGCCAGTTTCGCCGAAGGTGTCGACTTGCCGGGTGCCTACTGCGAGCACGTGGTGATCGCCAAGATCCCGTTCTCGGTACCCGATGATCCGGTTGAAGCCGCGCTGGCGGAATGGATCGAGGCCCGGGGCGGCAATCCGTTCATGGAAATCTCGGTGCCCGACGCCTCGCTCAAACTGGTCCAGGCCTGCGGGCGCTTGCTGCGTACCGAAGAAGACCGCGGCACCATCACCCTGCTTGACCGGCGCCTGGTCACGCAGCGCTACGGCAAAGCGATCCTCAACGCGTTGCCGCCGTTCCGTCGCGAAATATCTTGACTCACGGTGGGCGAAATCGCCCGCCGCGTTGTCTATCCCCTATCACCGATTGCACACTGGCCCTAGGGAGAACCTGGTTCATATGATTCGCCGCACGTTACCCGCTGTTTTTGCCCTGATGTTTGCCGCGCCGCTGCTCGCGGCACCCGCCGGGCAACAGACGCTGTTCAACTTTGTTCGGCCCGCCGACGTCGTCCAGGTGGCGACGCAGGATGCCAGCCTGCCGCAATCCAATGCGGAGCAAACAGCCGAGGGTGAAGTGCTGCGTCGGGTGACGTTCAACCCGGTGGCGCAACCGAGCCTACGCCTGACGCCGCAAACCGGTGCCTGGGACTGGTCGCAGTCCGGGGTCATGAGCCTGCGCCTGCAGAGTGCGATGAACTGGGCGGTCACGCTCTACGTGAAGATCCAGAGCAGTGACGGCAAAGTCCTGGTCAGCCGCGTCGACCTGCCGGCGGGGCCTGCGCAAACATTGCTGGTACCGCTGACACCCAGCTCGCCACTGAGCCAGGGGATGAAAGCCGGGCCGCCCATGCCAATGATGGTGGATGGCCAGCGGATATTGCTGGCCAGCAGCGAAGGGCAGCTGGATCGCAGCCAGGTGGTCTCGGTCACGCTGTCGATGGATCATCCGAAAGTCGCCCAGAGCATCATGCTTGAGCGCTTTGGCGTGCAGGATGGCGAAGCGGTGACCCGTGCTGTCTATGGCTCGTTGGTCGATGCCTATGGCCAGTCCAGCCGGGCAAAGTGGCCGGAGAAAGTGGCCACTGACGATCAGCTCAAGACCGCGGCCAATAAAGAACAGCAGCAACTGAACGCCTGGCTGGCAGAGCGCGGGCGTGCGTCCCTGGACACGTTCGGCGGCTGGAGCAAGGGCCCGGCCTTCAAGGCCAGTGGCTTTTTCCGCACTGAAAAGCGTGATGGTCGCTGGTATCTGGTGACACCGGAAGGTCATCCGTTCTATTCCCTGGGGGTCAACACCGTCACCGCGGATGCCGCCCGGACTTACGTCGCCGGGCGTGAAGGGATGTTCCAGTCGCTGCCGACAAACGACGAGCCGTTGGCCCGTTACTATGGAGAAGGTGATAACCGTGGCGGTAACGGTGCCGACCAGGGCCGTGGGTTCAATGCCGGCCGTTGGTACGACTTCTATGGCGCCAACCTGCAGCGTACCTATGGCCAGCCGTGTGTCGTTGCGACGGCTGCCACAGTCGATGAGGCCACGGCCGACGCCAGTGCCGCACCTTGCGTGCCTTCTGCCTTCGATGAAAAGCGCTGGGCCGGCCACACCCTCGACCGCCTGCAGGCCTGGGGTTTCAACACCTTGGGGAACTGGAGCGCTCCCGCGCTTGGCCTGAACGACCGTGTGCCCTACACCTTGCCGTTGTCGATCGTTGGCGATTACACCAGCATCAGCACTGGCAACGACTGGTGGGGCGGCATGCCTGATCCGTTCGACCCGCGCTTTGCCATGGCCACCGAGCGTGCCGTTGCCATTGCCGCCCGTGATCATCGCGACGATCCGTGGCTGATCGGCTACTTTGCCGACAACGAACTGGCCTGGGCAGGTCCCGGCGATGACCCGAAGGCCCGTTATGCCCTGGCCTACGGTACGTTGAAAATGACCACCGACGTACCGGCCAAACGGGCGTTTCTCAAGCAATTGCGCGACAAATACCGTAATCAGGCGGGGCTTTCCAAGGCCTGGGGCATTGACCTGCCAGCCTGGGAGCTGATGGAAGACCCGGGGTTCGTGCCGCCGCTGCCAAGTGCTGAATACCCGGAAATCGAAGCCGATTTCAAATACTTCCAGAAGGTTTTCGCCGATACCTACTTCAAGACCATTTCCGACTCGCTGAAATGGCATGCCCCCAACCATCTGTTGCTGGGGGGGCGGTTTGCCATCAGCACACCAGAGGCCGTGGGCGCCTGTGCGCAATATTGCGATGTGCTGAGTTTCAACCTGTACACGCTCAAGCCACAGGAGGGTTATGACTTCGCCCAACTCCAGGCGCTGGACAAGCCGGTGCTGGTCACCGAATTCAACTTCGGCTCACGCGATCGCGGACCGTTCTGGGCGGGTGTCACTGAGGTGGCCAGGGAAGAGGATCGTGGTCCGGCCTACGCCAACTTCGTCAAGCAGGCGGTGAGCGAGCCATCGATTGTCGGCGTGCACTGGTTCCAGTACCTGGACCAGCCGGTGACCGGTCGTCTGCTGGATGGTGAGAACGGTCATTTCGGACTGGTCGGGATCACTGATCTGCCGTTCCAGGGCTTCGTCGACAGTGTGCGCAAGGCCAACCTGCAGGCTGTTGATCAGTTGCGTAAAACCGCCGAAAAAGCCAGGGTAGGGGCCGAAAAAGCGCAAAGCGCCAGCGCTGGCGAAGAGGGCGGGAAAGCCGCCCACGAGGCGAAAGCCTCGGCCCCGGACAGTCACGTCGGCGGGCATTCGGGAAATGGCCACTGAACCCTGAAACTCCATGCTTCAAAGCACTGACCGCCCGACCTGCGCGGGTTCCCAAAACCCTCAAGGGCTGGAACAATGCGGGCCTTCGTATCGAGACGTTTTTCCGGGGAGTGGCGGGTGCAGATTCAGGGTCATTACGAGCTAAAGTTCGAAGCGGTACGTGAAGCGTTTGCGGCCCTCTTCGACGATCCTCAGGAACGCGGCGCAGCATTGTGCATTCAGATCGGCGGCGAAACAGTCGTCGACCTGTGGGCCGGTACGGCGGACAAGGACGGTAGTGAAGCCTGGCACAGCGATACCATCGCCAACCTGTTCTCCTGCACCAAGACCTTTACCGCCGTGACGGCCCTGCAACTGGTTGCCGAAGGCAAGTTGCAGCTCGATGCGCCGGTTGCCCGGTACTGGCCCGAGTTCGCCGCGGCGGGCAAGGAGGCCGTTACCTTGCGCCAGTTGCTCTGCCATCGGGCCGGCTTGCCGGCACTGCGTGAGTTGCTGCCCCCCGAAGCGCTATACGACTGGCAAACCATGGTCGATGCGCTGGCTGCCGAGGCGCCTTGGTGGACACCGGGTGAGGGGCATGGTTATGCCGCGATCACCTATGGCTGGCTGGTGGGGGAGTTGCTGCGCCGTGCCGACGGCCGGGGTCCGGGCGAATCGATCGTGGCGCGTATTGCCCGTCCATTGGCGCTGGATTTCCATGTCGGCCTGGCCGACGAAGAGTTTTATCGTGTGGCGCACATCGCTCGCGGAAAAGGCAATGTGGGTGATGCTGCCGCACAGCGTCTGCTGCAGGTGACCATGCGTGAGCCAACGGCCATGACCACGCGAGCCTTCACCAATCCACCGTCGATCATGACCAGCACCAACAAGCCGGAATGGCGCCGGATGCAGCAGCCGGCGGCCAATGGCCACGGCAATGCGCGTAGCCTGGCCGGGTTCTACAGTGGTCTGCTCGATGGCAGTCTGCTCGAAAGCGACATGCTCCAGGAACTGACCCGCGAGCACAGCCTGGGTGAAGACAAGACGTTACTGACCCGGACCCGTTTTGGCCTGGGTTGCATGCTCGATCAACCGGACGTTCCTAACGCCACCTTCGGCCTCGGACCTCGGGCGTTTGGCCATCCCGGGGCGGGTGGTTCCGTCGGATTTGCCGACCCGGAACACGATGTGGCCTTCGGTTTTGTCACCAATACCCTGGGGCCTTACGTCTTGATGGACCCGCGTGCGCAGAAGCTGGTGCGGGTTTTGTCTGAATGCCTGTAAATAGAGTTGCTGAAGGCGCTTTTTCGATAAAAAATGCTTGGTAACTTTCCGTGTTACAAAGCGTCTGTTGTATACGGGTCATAGCGACCCACAGCTATTTATCTCATTTTGTGGATATCCCATGTCACCGAACAAATCTCTAGCCTTGGCACTGTGTCTCAGCATCACTGGTTGCGCACAGACCCCACAAAATGACGCAGACGGTGGCCACTGGTGGTCATTGGGTTCCGGTCCCGACAAGGTCGCGGACAAAGGCACTGCCAAGCAGGACGTCAAAGCGGATCCCAAGGCAGCCAGTGCGCCGGCTCCTGCCAGCACTGCAGCCAGTACTGCCAGCAAGGCCAAGCCTGGTGTAAGCGCTGCAGCCCCCGCGGCGGCTCCTGCGCCAACCCCGACGCCGGTCGCCAAGACCCAGGACACTGGCAGCAGTTGGTGGCCGTTCGCCTCCTCGGCGTCCGCCGACAAGGCACCCGCCTCGGAAATCAGGGTACTGGCGCCAGTCGCTCCCTCCACGTCAGCCGCAGCGGCGGCCAAGGCCGATTCCGAGAGCAAATGGTGGTGGCCGTTCAGTGACCAGCCAAAAGCCGTGACCAAGGCAGACATCAAGGACGTACCGATGCCTGATCCGAAAATCACCCAGGCCTGGCTGGACGACTACGAGCCACGCCTGCGCAGTGCCATTCAGGACAAGCGTTTGCAGGTAGAGCGTCGCGAAAACGTGCTGGTGGTGATCGTGCCGATAGACGAAACCTTCAACCCGAAACGGCCGACCATGCTGCTGCCATCGACGCTGGGTCCGTTCTCCCGGATCGCCAAGCTGGTGGAAGGCGATACCAAGACCTCCGTCCTGGTCCTCGGCCATGGCGACGCCTCAAGCGCAGCCTCGTCGGCACAAGCGTTGAGCAAGGATCGTGCGACCTCCGTGGCCTCGATTTTCAGCCTCGGCGGCTTGAAGCGTGACCGCCTGATGCTGCGTGGCATGGGCGACCTGATGCCGCGTGCCGCCAATGACAGTGCTCAGGGTCGTGCCTTGAACCGTCGCGTGGAAATCGTGCTGACCCAACGCACCACCATGTTGGCGTTGCTGAGCAAGTACAGCCAGCCAACTCCGCCAGCCGCTGAAATGGTTACGACACAGAGCGCGAAGGCTGCGACAGCAGCGGTAGCCGACAAGAAAGCCGCGCCCGTGAAGAAAACCGCTACGACTAAAAAGGCTCCAGCCAAAAAAGCCGCACCTGCCAAGAAGCAACCGGCCAAGACCACCACTGCGGCGAAAAAGCCGGTGACGTCGACGACTGATGCAACGGCAAAGAAAGCCAGCGGCCAGTAATCAGGCCAGGAACTGATTGATCAAGCACAAGGACAATGCGATGACCCGGGCTCTGGCGGATATGCGCCGCGACTACACCCGCGATGGTTTGACCGAGGCTCAGGCCCCGACTGAACCGTTCGCGTTGTTTCATCAGTGGTTTGCCGAGGCGGTGAAGACCGAGCAACCTCCGGTCGAGGCCAACGCCATGACCCTGGCCACTGTTGATGCGCAAGGTCGCCCGCATTGCCGGATCCTGCTGCTCAAGGGGCTTGATGATCAGGGTTTTACCTTTTTCACCAACTACGACAGTGCCAAGGGTCAACAACTGGCGGTCAACCCGTTTGCCGCCATGACCTTCTTCTGGCCGACCCTGGAGCGCCAGGTACGGATTGAAGGGTGCGTGGTGAAGGTGACGCCCCAGGAGTCCGATGCCTATTACCAGGTGCGGCCAATGGGCAGCCGCCTGGGTGCCTGGGCATCCCCCCAGAGCCAGGTGATCGCTGATCGCGCCGAGCTGGAAGAACTGCTCAAGGTTACCGAGCAGCGCTTCACTGATACTCAACCGCATTGTCCGGAACACTGGGGCGGCTATCGTTTGCTGCCTGAGCGCATCGAGTTCTGGCAAGGCCGTGCGAGCCGCCTGCACGACCGTCTGGACTATCGACTGCAAGACGGTGGCTGGGGCCGTGAGCGTCTGGCCCCCTGAATCCTCTACCGGGCTGGGTAGGTGGCTGCGGCCGCCTCCAGCCACTTCGGCAGGTCCCTGCGTTTGATCTTCTGCTGCCGGGCGTTGTCCAATTGCTGCAGCATGAAGACTTTTTTCTGTTCGTCGTTGCCCGCCAGCGCCAGTGCCAGGTCGCGGTCCATCCAGCGTTTGATCCGCACATACAGCCACCCGTGGAAGTACAGGCCGGCAACGGTGGTGACGACAATGATGAAGTAGTCCATGAAAGTCCTTGGGTATTGCGGCGCAGGTTCTGAAAATGACCGCTACTGTATGAGGCGTTCTCGGGTGCGGCTGTACGGGGCCTGAATGAAACCACTTTTATCCGGGCGGCGTCGTGACAGGCGTCAAGCTGCGGAGTTTAATGAATACTGATCCTTTGGAGTTGATGCTATGCGTAAGTCTGTTCTGTTGGTTGCTTCCTTTTCCACGATGGCGATGTTGCTCACGGGCTGCCAGTCCAGCTTGACGGGTGATTCCTATTCCCGTGACGAGGCGCGTCGGGTGCAGACAATCCGCATGGGGACCATCGAAGCCCTGCGTCCGGTGAAAATCGAAGGCACCAAGACCCCAATCGGCAGCATTGCCGGTGCGGCCGTCGGTGGCGTCGGCGCCAGTTCCATTGGTCAGGGCAATGGCAGCATTGTGGCCGGAATCATCGGCGCGGTCGCTGGCGGCTTGATCGGCTCGGCTACCGAAGAAGGCCTGACTCGTACCCAGGGCGTGGAAATCACCGTGCGTGAAGACGACGGCAGCATGCGTGCCTATGTGCAGCAGGTTCAGGAGAACGAAGTGTTCCGTGTCGGCGAACGCGTACGTATTGCCAGTGTCGATGGCACCAGCCGCGTATCGCACTGAGTTCCTGGCGCTCAAAACAAAACCCCGATCAGGTGACTGGTCGGGGTTTTGTGTTTTCAGTTGTTTGCAACGCTAGCGGCTTACGAGGAAATCGCTGGGCTCTTGCGACTGGCCATGGCCGTTACCGTGTAACCGATCAGTGCGGCGAGGATCGAGCCGGTCAGGATGCCCATGCGGTCCATGCCAGCGTATTCGCTGCTACCCGGCACGAAAGCCAGCGAGCCGACGAACAGGCTCATGGTGAAGCCGATACCGCAGAGAATCGCGACGCCCAGTACCTGGCCCCAATTGGCGCCGGCTGGCAGGGCGGCGATGCCGGTTTTCACGGCCAGCCAGGACAGACCGAGTACGCCGACGGTTTTCCCCAGCAGCAAGCCAATGGCGATACCCATTGGCACATGGTGGGTGAAGCTTTCAACCGTGACACCCGCCAGCGGCAGGCCGGCGTTGGCGAATGCGAACAGCGGCAGGATGCCATAGGCGACCCACGGGTGCAGCGCGTGCTCCAGGCCCAACAGCGGTGACGGCTCGGCATTCTTGGTGCGCAACGGTATGCAGAATGCCAGGGTCACGCCGGCCAGTGTGGCGTGGACTCCACTCTTGAGCACGCAGACCCACAGGATCAGGCCGATGATCATGTACGGCCCCAGCTTGACCACCCCCAGGCGGTTCATCGCCACCAGTGCGGCAATACAGGCGGCGGCCAGCATCAACGACAGCGTCGAGAGGGCGCCTGAGTAGAAGATCGCAATGATGATGATTGCACCCAGGTCATCGATGATGGCCAGGGTCATCAGGAACAGCTTCAGCGACACCGGTACACGTTTGCCCAGCAGGGCGAGCACGCCCAGGGCGAAGGCGATATCGGTGGCGGTTGGAATCGCCCAGCCATTGAGGGCAGGAGGATTGTCCTTGTTGAGGAACCAGTAGATCAGTGCGGGGACGAGCATGCCACCAATGGCGGCGGCTCCCGGCAATACGATCTGCGAGGGCTTGGACAAATGCCCTTCAAGGACTTCGCGCTTGACCTCAAGGCCAATCAGCAGGAAGAACAGCGCCATCAGGCCGTCGTTGATCCATAACAACAGGGGCTTGGCGATTTTCAAGGCGCCGATCTGGGCGACCACGGGGGTCTCCAGCAGGCCGTTGTAGAGCCAGGACAGGGGTGAGTTGTTGATGATCAAGGCAAGAACTGCAGCGGCAATCAATAACAGACCGCTGGCAGCTTCCAACTGAAAGAAACGCGTGAAAGTGCTACGCAGAGGCAAGGTCGCTCTCCATCTATCGATTCAAAAGGTGGAACACCCTAACCCGTACGGTTAGTTGTTAAAACAAAAGTTATATTCTTTTTTGTTATATGCCGTTACAACAGTGCGCCGACAGAGCCTAGCAGTTGCCTGGTGTATTGAACCCCAGCTGTACCTGTGCGTTATGCAGGTTTTTTCCTAAGCTTGTGGGCTGAGCCCTTTGACGAGGCCAGACCGTGCCTGTTGTCACCGCCAGGTTTCCCTACGGCCAACCGATTCAACGAGAAAAAGACCATGAACGACAACCGACAGTGGGCCCGCGAAGCCATCCGGATCATCGAAGCCGACTTCCAGCGCAGCGCCGACACGCATTTGATCCCCTTGCCGCTGCCAGGCCTGCCGGGTATCGAGTTGTACTTCAAGGATGAGTCCAGCCACCCCACGGGTAGCCTCAAACATCGGCTGGCGCGTTCGTTGTTTCTCTATGCGCTGTGTAATGGCTGGCTCAAGCCGGGCGCGCCAGTGATTGAAGCGTCCAGCGGTTCGACGGCGATTTCCGAGGCTTACTTCGCACGATTGCTGGGCCTGCCGTTCATTGCGGTGATGCCGGCAACGACCTCCCCGGAAAAGATTGCGCAGATCGAGTTCTATGGCGGAAAAAGCCATCTGGTGCAGGACCCGACACAAATCTACGCCGAGTCCGAGCGTCTGGCGCGCGAGCATGACGGGCATTTCATAGACCAGTTCACCTATGCCGAGCGCGCCACTGACTGGCGAGCCAACAACAACATTGCCGAATCGATCTTTCAGCAGATGCGCTTCGAGCGTTATCCCGAGCCGAGCTGGCTGATTTCCAGTCCCGGTACGGGCGGCACCACGGCAACCCTGGGGCGTTATGTGCGTTATCGCCAGCACAGCACCCGCGTGTTGTGTGCCGATGCCGAGCGTTCAGTATTCTTCGATTACTACCAGAGCGGCGATGCGAGCTTGCGTCTGGATTGCGGTTCGCGCATCGAGGGTATTGGCCGGCCACGGGTGGAAGCTTCGTTCATGCCGAAAGTGATCGATGCGATGGTCAAGGTGCCGGATGCCTTGTCGCTGGCGGCCATGCATTACCTGGCGCAGCGCCTGGGGCGGCATGTGGGCGGCTCCAGCGGGACCAACCTGATTGGTGCCCTGATGGCGGCGCAGCAGATGACGGAGGCCGGGGAGAGTGGTTCGATCGTGGCGATTCTGTGTGACAGCGGTGAACGCTATGCCACCACCTACTACGATCAGGACTGGTTGAAGGCGCAGGGGTACGAGTTGAGCGGTTTGATCGCGGCCGTTGCGGCCAGTGTCGAACGTGGCGAGCCGTTACCGGCCAGCGTGTTACGCGCCAATATCTGACTCACCCAAGATCAAATGTGGGAGCGGGCTTGCCCGCGATGACGGATGAACATTCAACACCTGTGTTGATTGATCCACCGCTTTCGCGGGCAAGCCCGCTCCCACTGGTTCTGCTTTGTCTCAGTGACTGCGTGTCAGGCTTCGAGGCCGAGAATATCCCGCGCCACCGCTTCGGCGATGCGAATCCCGTCCACGCCCGCGGACAGAATCCCACCGGCATAACCAGCGCCTTCACCGGCCGGAAACAGGCCTTTGACGTTCAGGCTCTGCATCGTTTCGTTGCGGGTGATGCGCAGCGGTGACGAGGTGCGGGTTTCGATCCCGGTCAGCACGGCGTCGTGCAGCGAGTAGCCGCGAATCTGCTTCTCGAACGCCGGCAAGGCTTCACGAATGGCTTCGATGGCAAAGGCTGGCAACGCCAGTGCCAGGTCACCCAGCGCCACGCCGGGCTTGTAGGACGGCTCGACACTGCCCAGTGCCGTCGACGGTTTGCCCGCAATGAAATCACCGACCAGTTGGGCCGGTGCTTCATAGTTGCTGCCGCCGAGCACAAACGCGTGGGACTCCAGGCGTTCCTGCAATTCGATCCCGGCCAGCGGGCCGCCCGGATAATCGACTTCCGGGGTGATGCCCACCACGATCCCGGAGTTCGCATTGCGTTCGTTACGCGAGTACTGGCTCATGCCGTTGGTGACCACACGGTTCGGTTCCGACGTTGCCGCCACCACCGTACCACCCGGGCACATGCAGAAACTGTAGACAGAGCGACCGTTCCTGGCGTGGTGCACCAGTTTGTAGTCGGCGGCACCGAGCTTAGGGTGACCGGCGTATTTACCCAAGCGCGCGCTGTCGATCAGCGATTGCGGGTGCTCGATACGGAAACCCACCGAAAACGGTTTGGCTTCCATGAACACGCCACGGCCGTGGAGCATGCGGAACGTGTCGCGGGCGCTGTGGCCGAGGGCCAGGACCACGTGCCGGGAGCGGATCTGTTCGCCACCGGCCAGCTCGATGCCGGTCAGTTGGCCGTCTTCGATCAGGACGTCGGTGACCTTCTGCTGGAAGCGTACTTCGCCACCCAGTGCACGAATCTGCTCGCGCATGTTTTCGACCACACCGGTCAGGCGGAACGTACCAATGTGCGGCTTGCTGACGTAGAGGATTTCTTCCGGCGCGCCGGCCTTGACGAATTCGTGCAGGACTTTACGGCCGTGGTGCTTGGGGTCCTTGATCTGGCTGTACAGCTTGCCGTCGGAGAACGTCCCCGCGCCGCCTTCACCGAACTGCACGTTGGATTCAGGGTTGAGCACGCTTTTGCGCCACAGGCCCCAGGTATCCTTGGTGCGCTGGCGCACTTCAGTACCACGCTCGAGAATGATCGGCTTGAAGCCCATCTGTGCCAGCACCAGCCCGGCAAAAATCCCGCACGGGCCGAAACCGACCACCACCGGCCGCTCGTTCAGGTCCTCAGGGGCCTGACCGACCACCTTGTAGCTGACATCCGGCGCGGTGTTGACGTTACGGTCGTCGGCGAACTTGAGCAGCACCTTCGCCTCGTCGCGCACGTTGAGGTCGATGGTGTAGATGAAGCACAGTTCGGAGGACTTTTTCCGCGCATCGTAGCTGCGCTTGAACAAGGTGAAATCGAGCAGGTCATCACTGGCGATGCCCAGGCGCTGCACGATGGCAGGGCGCAGGTCTTCTTCGGGATGGTCGATCGGCAACTTGAGTTCGGTGATTCGTAACATGACAGGATCCGGTTCGCGGGCGCACCAATGCGCCAAGGCGTTTCACAAACCGTCGATTATAAGCCCCAATGGCCGGTTCCAGTGAGGCTAAAACAGCAGCTCGTCGAATCAGTCGCTGCGGGCACCACCGAAATACGCACAACCGCGTTGAACCTGGCCATTGACCCGCAGTTCGGCGCTCATGGACTGGACGCTGGGCAGGGTCGGGTCAACGCAGCGCTGTGGGGCGATCCAGAGTTCGACGTGCTGATTGTTGGCTTCGCTGCTGAGGTTGAAGCGGCCGTCACCGACTTGTTCTTCCAAGTAGGGCAAGGCCAGTGCCGGCTGCCCCGCGCGTTGGATGACCATGCCCTTGCCCGTCACGTTGACGCTCCAGTCGGGGGTATTGCCGCTGGCCCGCAGGATCAGGCGCTGGAAGTCGGGGTTGTCACAGGACGCACCCAGGCGCTGCAGGCGATACAGTTGCTGGACATCGAGTTGTGCCTGGTTGCCGGAGACGGTGGCCGAGGGCACCCGGCCGCGCAGGTCGGCGAACACTTTGTGCTGGGTGCCGGCCAGCGTTGCCGCTTCCTGCAGGACGCTGGTGGCGCCCGCGTCATTGACGAGGTACTGGCGGTTTTCCTGGCACGGCGCAAACACCAGCTTGCCGTTGGCCATGCTGAGTTCGCCCTGCATGCGGGTCAGGCCGGCCGTGGAGGGCGCCTGCGGCGAACTCTGGAGCAACTGGCAACCGCCGAACAAGGGCAGCAGGGCGACAAACATCAGGGAACGGGCAGCACGCATCGATGGCTCTCCAGGCAAGTGCCGTCACGTTACGCAGGCTGACCGTTCATCACAAGGGCCGATTAACCGACGTGAAACACTTGGCCGGTTTGCAGACCCTCCACGCTCTTGGCGTAGGCCAGCCCGACATCGGCCCCCGATACCGGCTTGTAACCCCGGAAATACGGGGCGTAGCTACCCATGGCTTCAACCAGCACGGTAGGGCTGACCGAGTTGACGCGCAGGCCACGGGGCAACTCGATGGCGGCGGCGCGTACGAAACTGTCCAGTGCCCCGTTGACCAAGGCAGCCGATGCGCCGCTGCGGATCGGGTCATGGCTGAGGATGCCGCTGGTGAAGGTGAACGACGCGCCATCGTTGGCGTATTCGCGGCCGATCAACAGCAGGTTGACCTGGCCCATGAGTTTGTTTTGCAGGCCCAGGGCAAAGCTTTGCTCGTTCATTTCGTCCAGCGGGGCAAAGGTAACGCTGCCGGCCGCGCAGACCAGCGCGTCGAACTTCCCGGTTTTTTCAAACAGGGTGCGGATCGACGCGCTGTCACTGATATCGACCTGGAAGTCGCCGCCGTTGCGACCGATGCGGATGATTTCGTGGCGCTGTGACAGTTCTTTGTCGACTGCCGAACCCACGGTGCCGCTGGCGCCAATCAAGAGAATTTTCATCGTGCTGTTTCCTCGGGTAAGTAAACGAGGTTTTAGTCTAGAGTGGTTTTTTCTGTTGATAAGCGCACTAATAGGCAACCTTTGGTTTTCAAAAGGAAACAATCCATGAGTGAAATGGATGATCTGGCAGCCTTCGCGGTGTTGATCGACGCTGGCAGCTTCACCTTGGCGGCGCAGCAACTAGGGTGCAGCAAGGGGCAGTTGTCCAAGCGCATCAGTCTGCTGGAAGCGCGATTCAACGTGGTGTTGTTGCAACGCACTACGCGCCGCCTGAGCCTGACGGCAGCGGGAGCGGCATTGTTGCCCCAGGCGCAGGCCCTGGTGGTCCAGGTCGAGCGGGCGCGCCAGGCCTTGGCGCGGCTGAAGGACGACATGGCCGGTCCGGTACGCATCACCGTGCCGGTATCCTTGGGCGAGACGTTTTTCGATGGCCTGTTGCTGGAGCTCTCCCGGGAGTATCCCCAGGTCCAGATCGAGCTTGAACTCAACAACAGCTACCGCGACCTGTCCCGCGATGGTTTCGACTTGGCGATCCGCTCAGAGGTGGCCAACGACGAACGCCTGGTGGCCAGGCCGCTGTTGGCCTGGCACGAGGTGACCTGTGCCAGCCCAGTCTATCTGGAGCAGTTCGGCGAGCCTCGGACGCCCGCAGACCTGGCCGAGCATCGGTGCCTGCTCAACAGTCATTACAGCGGCCGGGAAGAGTGGCTGTACCACCAACAACATGAGTTGTTGCGAGTACGAGTGGGCGGACCCTTTGCCAGCAATCACTACAACCTGCTGAAGAAAGCCGCGCTGGCCCATGCCGGTATCGCGCGGCTGCCTTCCTACCTGCTGCAGGCGGAGCTGGCGGATGGTCGCTTGTGCTGGCTGCTGCGCGACTACCAGACCCGCAGTATGCCGATGTACCTGGTGCACCCGTATCAGGGGGGCCTGCCCAGGCGCACGCAGGTGTTGGCCGACTACCTGATTGGCTGGTTCAAGCGCAGCGGCGAAGCGTTGGATAGCCTTCAGCGATAATGCCTGGCGATCAGGTGGTCGATCGACAGCTTGCCCGGGCCAGTGGCCATCAGGTACAGCAGAATCGCCGCCCAGGTGCCGTGGGTCGGGTAGGCATCGGGGTAAACGAACAGTTGAATGGTCAGGGTCATCCCCAGCAACGCCAGTGCGGAAAAACGCGTGGCGAAGCCCACCAGGATCAGGACTGGAAACAGGTGCTCGGCAAAGGCCGCCAGGTGCGCGGCGATTTCCGGCGATAGCAGGGGGACGTGGTACTCGCTCTGGAACAATGGAATAGTCGAGTCGGCGAGGTGCGGCGCGCCGAGTTCAAAGGTGCCGTCGATCAGGTCGATCGCCAGCCCCTCGACCTTGGTTTGCCCCGACTTCCAGAACACCGCGGCAATGGCGAAGCGCGCGATGAAGGCGATCAGTCCCTGTGGAATTCTACTGAGCCACCCGATGGCGCGTTCGACCAGGCGGGCAACAGGGTTGATGTGTTCGCGGTGGGTGTTCATGGCGATACCTTGTCGTGTTGTTGCAGATGGGTAATGGCGTTACGGCTGATCAGTAGCGCCAGGCATTGGCTCAGGTCGAATGCCGGTGCGACATCCAGCGCGTGGATTGCGGCCTGCTCCAGGCAGTCACCGGCTTGCAGGCGCTCGATAAAGCGGGCAGCCCCTTGATCGATGGCGAACACCTCGACGTGCAGGCCGTTGCGCAGGATCAGGGCGCACTGCTCTCGGTAAGGGGTCAGGGAGGGCGGCGGGTGGTCGTCCTGATGGGCGCTCCACACGCTGACCAGCGCATAAGGCGAGCAGAGGGTGAACAGTGACGGGTGCAACTGAATCCGCAGCTGCGCCAAGGTTTCGGGCTCATTCAGGGCCGCGGCGAGCTGCATCGGGTCGATGCAGCCGGCATCGGCTGTGTGATAGGCGTTGACCCGCAGCCGCTCCAGGCGGGCAACATCGGCCAGGTACGGCACGCTGGCCGCAGGTGCAAAACCCTGGATGAAGTCGGCAAAGTCATGGCCGTAATCATTGATCACGGCATGGCGCGGGGGGGCATCTTGAACATAGGCGCGCGCCATGGCCCGGAAAAACGCGTCACCGACCAGTTGCAAGACCACCGGATAGCTGTCCGCCAGAGCGTTGATCAGCGAACTTTGGACGTTGTTCCGATAAACCGCGAAGCGACTGTCGGGGGCGGCGCCGTTGCTACTGAACAATCCAGATGGGCAGGCCAGCGATGGATCCAGCAGCGCGGCGGCGAAGGTGGCTTGATCGCTCATGGCCGGGCTCCGGCGCAACGCAGCAACCCATCCGCCTGACGGGCTTCGCCGCACAGGACTGACAACGCCGGGACCTGATGGTCGCGTTCGATCAGGGTGCCCACCGGACCGATGCGTTCCAGAACCAGCTGATACAGGGTCCACACGGCGTTATCGATGGGCGCGCCGTGATCGTCGATCAGCAGGCGGTCACCCAGGCTGTCGGTATCTTCGGCAAACCCGGCCAAGTGAATCTCTCCCACCGCATGCAGTGGCAGGGCGTCGATATAGGCCAGCGGGTCGTGCTGGTGATTGATGCAGGACACGTAGACGTTGTTTACGTCCAGCAACAGGCCGCAACCGGTGCGGCGCACAACGGCGTTGATGAAATCGGTTTCGCTCAGGTTCGATTGGCGCCATTGCAGGTAGGTGGCGGGATTCTCCAGCAGCATCGGACGTTTCAGCCGGGTTTGCACCTGATCGATATGCTCGCAGACGCGGTTGAGGGTTGATTCGTCGTAGGCCAGTGGCAGCAGGTCATTGAGAAACACCGGGCCATGGCTGGACCAGGCCAGGTGTTCGGAAAATGAATGGGGTTGATAGCGCTCGATCAACCCGGCAAGGCGCTCGAGATGCCGGGTGTCGAGTGGGCCTTCGGCACCGATCGACAGGCCGACGCCGTGCAGCGACAGAGGGTATTGGTCGCGGATCAGGCCCAGGTAGTGATGAAAGGGGCCGCCGGCGACCATGTAGTTTTCAGCGTGGACCTCGAAGAAGCCGATGTCCGGTGTTGAGTCGAGCACTTGGGTGAAGTGCTCGCTCTTGAGTCCCAGTCCGGCGCGGGGCGGGAGCTGGTTTGCGCCTGCCTGGGCAACGGGCCGGGTGGAGGGTGCAGGTGAGGTCGGCATCATCAGTGCTCAGGCAGGGACGGCGATTACGACTTGGCTTTGAAGGCGGCCAATTGACCAAAGCCGGTCGACGACGTGGAGCTGGCGGTCTTGTCGCAGGTGCCTTTTGGCACCAGCTTCCAGGCGTTGGCCTGGTGATCGACCTTCGAGGTACCGGCGCAGGTGGTGCCTGCACCTGCGGCGCAATCGTTCTTGCCTTTCATGGCAACGCCAAAGCATTTCTCCATGTCGTCGGCCGCGTGGGCGATTGTCGGCAAGGTGGCCAGGCTCAGCGCGGAACCCAGGGCCAGGGCCAGGGTGGCAGCGGACAGGGTACGAGTGGTAGCAGTCATGGTGTTTCTCCAGCAGTGAGTGGGTCAAGGAAGCGTCTGTGCTTGCTTATCCCAGTAGAGAAAGCTCACTGTGATTCGTTACAGCGCAGGCCAAAAAAAACGGCCCGAAGGCCGTTTTTTTGTCATGACAGCAGTGTTTAACCGCCCAGATACGCTTCGCGGACCTTCGGATCGGTCAGCAGTGCTTCGCCGGTACCTTGCATCACCACGCGGCCGTTCTCCAGAACGTAGGCGCGGTCGGCGATCTTCAGGGCCTGGTTGGCGTTCTGTTCGACCAGGAACACCGTCACACCATCCTTGCGCAGCTGTTCGATGATGTCGAAGATCTGCTGGATGATGATCGGTGCCAGGCCCAGCGACGGCTCGTCGAGCAGCAGCAACTTGGGTTTGCTCATCAGCGCCCGGCCGATGGCGAGCATTTGCTGCTCACCGCCGGACATGGTGCCGCCCCGCTGGCTGAAGCGTTCCTTCAGGCGCGGAAACAGTCCCAGGACCTTGTCCATCTGCTCCTGATAATCGCCCTTGTCGGTGAAGAACCCGCCCATGGCCAGGTTCTCCTCGACGGTCAGGCGGGAAAACACCCGGCGACCTTCAGGAACCACGGCGATGCTCTTGCGCATGATCTGCGCCGAGCTCTGGCCGACGAGTTCCTCGCCCATGTAGCGGATGCTGCCGCTGTGGGCTTGCGGCGAGCCGCAGAGGGTCATCAGCAGGGTCGACTTGCCGGCACCGTTGGCACCGATCAGCGTGACGATTTCGCCCTGGCGGATTTCCACGTTGACGCTGTGCAGGGCCTGGATCTTGCCATAGAAGGTGGAAACGTTTTCGAACTGCAGCATTTACGCTTCCCCCAGGTAGGCTTTGATCACTTCAGGATTGTCGCGGATCTCATCCGGCGTACCGTTGGCCAACGGTGTGCCCTGGTTGATCACGACGATATGGTCGGAAATGCTCATGACCAGTTTCATGTCATGTTCAATCAGCAGCACGGTGACGTTGTGCTCTTCACGCAGCATGCTGATCAGCGCCTTGAGGTCTTCGGTTTCCTTGGGGTTCAGGCCGGCGGCCGGTTCGTCGAGCATGAGGATCCGCGGACGGGTCATCATGCAGCGAGCGATTTCCAGGCGACGTTGCTGACCGTAGGCCAATGTCCCGGCGGTACGGTTGGCAAACTCTTTCAGGTTGACCTTCTCCAGCCAGTACTCGGCGAACTCCATGGCCTCGCGCTCGCTCTTGCGGAACGACGGGGTCTTGAACAGGCCGGACAGGAAGTTGGTGTTCAGGTGACGGTGCTGGGCGATCAAGAGGTTCTCGACCGCGGTCATGTCCTTGAACAGCCGCACGTTCTGGAAGGTACGCACCACGCCCTTGAGGGCGATCTTGTGGCCGGGCAGGCCTTCGATCGACTCGCCGTCCAGCAGGATGCTGCCGCCGCTCGGCTTGTAGAAACCGGTCAGGCAGTTGAACACCGTGGTCTTGCCGGCGCCGTTGGGGCCGATCAGTGCCACCACCTGTTTTTCCTTCACGGTCAGGGCCACGCCGTTGACCGCCAGCAGGCCGCCGAAGCGCATGCTCAGATTTTCGACTTTCAGGATCTCGCGGCTCATTTGCGCAGCTCCATGTGAGGACGTTGCATGGGCAGCAGACCCTGAGGACGCCAGATCATCATCAGCACCATCAATGCACCGAACATCAGCATGCGGTATTCACTGAACTCACGCATCATTTCCGGCAACAGGATCATCACGGTGGCGGCAAGCACGACGCCCAGTTGCGAGCCCATGCCGCCCAGCACCACGATAGCGAGGATGGTCGCCGACTCGATGAAGGTGAAGGACTCCGGTGTCACCAGCCCTTGGCGCGCGGCGAAGAAGCTGCCGGCAAAACCGGCGAAGCAGGCACCCAGGGTGAAGGCCGACAGCTTGATGATGGTCGGGTTCAGACCCAGCGCACGGCAGGCGATTTCGTCTTCACGCAGTGCTTCCCAGGCACGGCCAAGGGGCATGCGCAGCAAGCGGTTGATGACAAACAGGGCAAACAGCGACAGCAACAACGCAATCAGGTAAAGGAAGATCACCTTGTTGATCGAGTTGTATTGCAGGCCGAAGTACTCGTGGAAGGTTTGCAGGCCTTCAGCGGCTTTGCGTTCGAAGGTCAGGCCGAAGAACGTTGGCTTGTCGATGTTGCTGATGCCGTTCGGGCCACCGGTGATGTCCGTCAGGTTACGCAGGAACAGACGGATGATCTCGCCGAAGCCCAGGGTCACGATCGCCAGGTAGTCACCGCGCAAACGCAACACCGGGAAACCGAGCAGGAAGCCGAAGGTGGCCGCCATCATCCCGGCGATCGGCAGGCAGATCCAGAAGCTCAGACCGTAGTAGTGCGACAGCAGCGCATAACTGTAGGCACCGACGGCATAGAAGCCAACGTAACCAAGGTCCAGCAGACCGGCCAGGCCGACCACGATGTTCAGGCCCAGGCCGAGCATCACATAGATCAACACCAGGGTCGCGATATCCACTGCGCCACGGGAGCCGAAGAACGGCCACACCAGTGCGCCAACGATCAACGCAATGATGATCCAGCGCTGGGTGGTTGGCAGGGTCAGGAAGTTACTGGCCTTGGCTGGCATGACTGGCATGCTCGGCGAGGCTTTCCACGCGGCGCTGATTTTCTGGTCGAACAGCACCCGCAGGAACATCAGCACCGAGCAGACGGCGATAGTGATCAAGGTGGTGTTGCTGGTGCCATGGACTTCGAGGTTGATGCCGACAATGGTCAGTTTCAGACCGAGTACCGGATACGCCACAGCCCAGACCAACAGAGCGCTGAAGAGCGCCTGCTTAAGATTCCTAGTCATACTTTCTCAACCTCCGGACGGCCCAGCAGGCCGGTTGGCCGGAACAACAACACCAGGACCAATAGTCCGAACGCCACGACGTCCTTGTATTGATCGCCGAAGATATCGGCACCAAAGGCTTCCGCCACCCCCAGTACCAGACCGCCAAGCATGGCGCCCGGAATACTGCCGATGCCGCCCAGTACCGCGGCGGTGAAGGCCTTGAGTCCGACCAGGAAGCCCGCGTTCGGGTTGATCACGCCGTATTGCATGCTCAGCAGCACTGCGGCAATGGCCGCCAATGCCGCACCGATGACGAAGGTCAGGGCGATGATGTTGTTGGTATTGATACCCAGCAGGTTGGCCATCTTGATGTCCTCGGCGCAGGCACGGCAGGCGCGGCCCAGGCGAGAACGGGAGATGAACATCGTCAGGCCGAGCATGGCGATCAGGGTCACCACGAACACCACGATTTGCATATAGGAGATCAGCACTTCGTGTGCGCCACCTGGCCCGATGGAGAAATTGCCGGGGATCAGGTTGGGGATGGATTTGTCCTTGGAGTCTTGCGCTAGCAGAACGGTGTTCTGCAGGAAAATCGACATGCCGATGGCGGAAATCAACGGAATCAGACGGTTGCTTCCGCGCAAGGGGCGGTAGGCGATCCGTTCGATACTGTAGCCGTAGGCACTGGTGACAACGATGGTTGCGATGAAAGCTGCGGTCATCAACAGCGGAACGCTGTCGAGTCCCATCATGGTCAGTCCGGCAATGGCAATGAATGCCACATAGGAGCCGATCATGTAGACCTCGCCGTGGGCGAAGTTGATCATTCCAATGATGCCGTAAACCATCGTATAGCCGATGGCGATCAGGGCATACGTGCTGCCAACGGTCAGACCGTTAACCAGCTGTTGGAAAAAGTGATAGATGTCAGGCATTACAACGCTCCTAAAAACCTGATACGCATTTCACTGGTGGAGTCATTTTCCTGCCCAGGCCCCGTGGTTCTTCATCCACTTCGAGCGTGAGTTTTGCCAGCGAACCGCTGATGACGGTTTTGAGATTTTCAGGTGGGCAGACCCGCGGATCACGCAAGGGCGGCCCAAATCTTCGTAAAACAAAGCCCACGGCACGCCGTGGGCTTTATTGGCAGTCAGTCAGGCAAGCCTTACTGAGGCGAAGCTTCGGTTTTAGGTTTGTCGAAGTGCCACTCGTAAACCACGAACTTGAAGTCTTTCAGGTCGCCCTTGGCGTCGAAGCTAAGGTCGCCAGTCGGGGTCTTGAAAGTGCCTGCGTGGATGGCTTCCGCCACTTTGGAAGCATCTTCGCTCTTGGCCGCGGTGATACCGTCGGCGATGACTTTAACCGCCGAGTAGGAAGGGAACACGAACGGGCCGCTCGGGTCTTCTTTCTTGGCTTTGAAGGCGTCAGCCAGGGCAACGTTGGCAGGATCCTGGTCGAAGGATTTCGGCAGGGTTACCAGCAGGCCTTCGGACGCGCCCTTGGCGATCTGCGAGATCGAATCGTTACCCACGCCTTCCGGACCCATGAACTTGGCTTTCAGGCCTTTTTCCTGGGATTGACGCAGGATCAGGCCCAGCTCCGGGTGGTAGCCGCCGTAGTAGACGAAGTCGACGTTGGCTTGCTTGAGCTTGGCGATCATCGAGGAGAAGTCTTTGTCGCCAGCGTTGATACCTTCGAACACGGCAACCTTGACGCCCTTGCCTTCGAGGGTTTGCTTCACGGCCGAGGCGATGCCTTCACCGTATTGCTGTTTGTCGTGCAGGACGGCAACGATTTTCGGTTTAACGTGATCGGCGATGTAGTTACCAGCGGCAGGGCCCTGGGCGCTGTCCAGGCCGATGGTGCGGAACACCATTTTGTAACCACGGGAGGTGATGTCCGGGCTGGTGGCAGCCGGAGTGATCATGATCACGCCTTCGTCTTCGTAGATGTCCGAAGCCGGTTGAGTGGAGCTGGAGCACAGGTGACCGATCACGAACTTGATGCCGTCGTTGACCACTTTGTTGGCAACGGCCACGGCTTGTTTCGGATCACAGGCATCATCGTATTCTACGGCGACGAGTTGCTTGCCGTTCACGCCGCCTTTGGCGTTGATTTGCTCGATGGCCATTTTGGCGCCACTGAACTGCATGTCGCCGTATTGGGCTACAGGGCCGGTTTTAGGGCCGGCGATGCCGATCTTGATGGTGTCAGCTGCGAACGAATGGCTGGCAACCCCGGCCAGAACCATAGCGGCAAACAGTTTGGAAATCTGCTTAGTAGCCTTATTCATAGTGCTCCACTCTTGCTGTTGTAATTTTTATAGTCCTGGCGCCGTAGCAGCAGAACCGGGTCAGATATCTTGGATATCCTCCGGAAATGCCCCCGGCAACTGTACCGGTACAGTGTAGAGCGCCAATTGTCGGCCTGGGAAGCTGGCGCCAGGGGGCAAAACCTGAGGGTGTCGCTTTTATGAAAGAAAAAGACAGAATTGCGGCGGGGTTTTCGCTGGACAGTCTGTTGATTCAGCGCATTCCTTGGCGTTCCGGCTGTTTTCGATCAGTTACTCATTTGCATCCGGGTTTTTCTGCCGGGGAACCGACGTTATCATTCGCGTCGATTTCTTTTCCGGACAGAGCCCATGAGTCAAGAACCTAGCACCCTCTATGCCAAGCTGCTTGGTGAAACCGCATCTATCCGCTGGAAGGAACTGGAACCGTTCTTTGCCAAGGGTGCCCTATTGTGGGTCGACGCTGATCTGGATCTGATCGTGGCGGCTGAAGCCATGGCAGAGGATCAACGAGAGAAAGTGGCTGCCTGGCTGGCCGCGGGGAAGGTTGCGGAAGTGTCTGCGACGCGGGCGCTGGATCTGGTCGAGCGTGATCCTGAGCTCTGGGCGGTGGTGGTTTCACCGTGGATCCTGATTCAGGAAAGGGCGCAACCTTGAAAGGTTGCACGCTATTGGTGCCCGGTGGGCGCTGAAAAAAGTGTGTAGCCGAGTAGCGTGATAGCACGGTGCCGTAGAGAAAGACCACAGAGGGGCCAGCATCACGGTGACGTAAACGTAACGGGAACAGTTCAGTAAGCAGCCTAACGGCTGCTTAATTGTTTCTGGCGGGGGAGAAGGCGTTGGTCACGGGATGAATACCGGGCCCCTTCGCGGGCAAGCGAAGGGGGCGACTCGGTACCGAGCCTGTCTCAGCAGGTTTTGCCGGTGTGGTTGTTCAGCGAAATCACCTTGGTCTTGCCGATGCGGTGACGGTAGATCTCGCGCAGGTACTTGATGGCTTTTTTCACGCAATCGCGAGACAGGCGGATGTCGTTGATCGAGACGAACTTGTCCTTGTCGTTGATCAGCTCGCGGTACTTCTTCTCATACATCGGTTTGATCGCATACCAGTTGGTGTCGAGGATCTTCGCCGGGTTTTCGAATTCGTTGAGCAAGTCGTCGATCATGGCCTCATCGAAGTCCTCATGGATGATGAAGTCCAGGATCGAGTTGTCCAGGGTGTCGTCGAAGCGATACGGGTTGCGGGCAAAACAACGTTTGATGAAGGCCACGATCAGGGTCAGGAAGTCGTCCGACAGGCACGGGCTCTTGGCGATCAGGGTGGTCAACGACAGGTTGGCCGAGGCCCCGATCACCAGCGCATAACGCTTGAGCGTGGTGTTGGGGAACAGGCTGTTGAGGTGGGTCTTCAACCGGTTCAGGTCCATGTAGGACAGCTTGTAGTCCTTGGGCAAGGAGACGATCGACACCACCGAGGAGCAGTTCTTGAAGAAGTGCAGGTCGTGCAGGGCCGCGGCGTCGTACCCCGAGTTCTTGTACTGCTCCAGCGCGGCGCGATAGCGCTTGGATTCGATCGGCAACAGGCTGATGCCCTCGATCGCCTGGGTGACCTTGTTGAAGTGCGGCAGGTCGATGGAGCGGAAGAACAGGTCGTCGATGTTCAGGCGCTGCGGTTCTTTGTCGAACACCTTGAATTTGTCGTTGCTCGGCGCCGGTTGTTCCGGCACCACGGATTCCGCGTAGGCAATCGCCACGGGGCCCGCCAGACTCATGAACAGGTCGTTGGCGTCCAGGCGAATGGTTTCGCCAATGTCGATGCCGGCCCGGCGGAAGTAGTTCTGGTCATAGTCAGTCGTGACTGCCTGGGCTGTCAGAATGTTGAAAATCTGCTGGGAGATGTACTGGTTGGCGTGCTTCTCCATGGCATTGACATCAATGTTCTGGATGTTGCCGTCATCGTTCTCCTCGGCGTAACGCATGATGTCATTGGAGATCAGCATCATGGCGTTCCATGGGCGGATGCGACCCATGACGCTGGCTTCGCTGCTGTCTTCGTTGGCGAAGTTGTAGGAGAAATCCCACTCTTCCGACAGGTACTTGCACAACAGGCGGCCGGCATTGATGTGCAGGGCTTCCGACATTTCGCTGCGGTGATCGGAAATGTTCGGCAGTACGCAAATACCGCTGGTGAAGATCGGCTCGAAAACAAAGGAATGGCCGCTCTTGCTGTCGTGCTCGTCCACCGGCTTGGTGTCGAACGTCTTGTTCATGTACGAGTGCTGTTGGGCCAGGCCGAATTCCGAGGCCATGCCCGAGCCGGTACCGCCACCGGCGCTGAAGATCGAGAAGTACAGGCGCGACTGGTTGGCCTTGATGCCGCAACTGTCGATCAGGTACGAATGGATCATCTTCCAGTCAGGGCTGGAGAAACGCTGGGTATCCTTGTTCAGGATGATCTTGGCCAGGTACTGGCCGAGGATCGGCGCATTACCGGCGCCACCAGCATGGACTTCGGAAAGGTCCATGATTTTCATTTTGCTGTAATCGCGCAGGAACCCGCTTTTTTCACCCTTGCGTGAAAAGCGGATGCGTCCGGCGATGTCCTTGTCCAGGTCCCCCAGCATGACCAGGGGTTCGACCAGGAACACCGGCTTGGACGCCTTGCCCGCCCCCAGTCGCAGGTTGGTGCGAATCCACTGCGCAGGGCTGTAGCCCTTGTCTGCGTAGGACTTGTCTTCGTTGTTGAACTCGTTGAGGTAGAACTTGCGGGCGTTGTACACCAACTCTGCCACGTCCAGCGCAATGTTCGAGCCGCAACGTCCCAGGCCGATCAGGCACACCGAAGGAAACTCCTGTTGGTGCTGCTCGGCATCGCCTTCCAGGTGTGGCGGCTGCGGGAACACCATGTTGCGCAGGCCGTCGAGGTTATCGAGGATGCGGTCGGTGTTGGTTTCAGTGAAATACAGGTACTGCTGAGTCGCAAGCGGGCGCGAGCTGGTCAATGGCTTCATGCCTGAGGGTCTGTCCATGGCGGCGGTGAGCGTCAGTTCGGATACCGCGGGGGCAGGATTGTTTTTAGAAGTCATTGTGCGCCATGTGCCTGGACTGATGGGTTCGGAGGTGAGATGTCATCTGGCTATTGCCCAGAGGCGTTCGCGACGTTACGGCGCGGCGGTCTCTCCAGCGATAGGGGCTACCTGAGCCTCGCTAGGGGAATACTTTCCTAAGTCATGTTGAATCGGCCAATATTGGGTGATCTTTAATCGAACAGAGGCAATTTGATGGCACTGTTACCTTCGCTGGCGTTCGCTGGGATCGGTCTGATGGGCTTGCCGATGTGTCGGCGCTTGTTGGCGGCGGGTTATCCGCTGACCGTGTGGAACCGCAATCCCGAGAAGTGCGCGCCTTTGGTCGAGGTCGGGGCACGGCAAGTCTCTACGCCAGCCGAGTTGTGTCAGCACGCGGATCTGGTGATGTTGTGCCTGGCCAATACCGAGGTGGTGCGTGACGTGGTGTTCGGCATCGCGGGTGTGGCCAGCGGTGCGAAACCGGGCCAGCTGTTGGTGGACTTTTCCAGCCTGGAACCTACAGCCACCCGGGAAATGGCTGAACAGCTGGCCAGTCGCACGGCTATGGGCTGGCTGGATGCGCCGGTGTCCGGTGGCGTCGCAGGGGCCGAAGCGGGAAGCCTGGCAATCATGGTCGGTGGTGAGTCGGCGGACGTTGAACGGATTCGCCCGGTGTTGCAAAACCTTGGCCAGCGGGTGACGCACATGGGCGCCGTCGGCGCGGGGCAGGTGACCAAGGCCTGTAATCAGATGATCGTGGCCTGCAATGCCTTGGTGATTGCCGAGGTGGTGGCGCTGGCCGAGCGTTCAGGCGTGGATGCGAGCCTGCTGGCTGAAGCCTTGAGTGGTGGGTTTGCCGATTCCAGGCCTTTGCAGATTCTGGCTCCGCAAATGGCCGAAAGCCGTTTTGAGCCGATCAAGTGGCATGTGCGAACCTTGCTCAAGGATCTGGATGGCGCGGTAAAGTTTTCCCGCGAGCAGGGCTCTGCGACACCGATCAGTGGACTGGCCGCCCAGTTGATGCGCTTGCATGGAGGTCAGGGCTATCTGGAAAAAGATCCAGCGACATTGATTCATCTATACCGCGAGCCAGGCTCAAAGGGTTGAGGCTGTGAGTCTGTTTCCGCCGGTTGATTTCGTTCAGGACCGGTTGCAATTGGGCCAGCGGCACCGGGTGGCTGAGCAGATAGCCCTGGACGAAATCGCAACCGAAGCGTTCGAGGAACTGGTACTGCTCCAGCGTCTCGACGCCTTCGGTGACCACGGTTAACTGCAGGGTATGGGCCATGACGATAATGGCGTGGATGATCTCCATGTCCTGGGTGGAGCAGGGGGTGTCCTGGATGAACGAACGGTCGATTTTCAGGGTGTTCAACGGCAAGCGCTTGAGATAGGCGAGGGACGAGTAGCCGGTGCCAAAATCGTCGATTGACAGTGAAACCCCCAGGGCCCGAATCTGCCGCATCAGCACCTGGGTGTTGGCGATATTGCCCATCAGCGCATTTTCGGTGACTTCCAGCTCCAGGCGTTGGGGGGCCACGCCGGCTGAGCGTAACGCGCTGTCGATTTCGTTGGCGAGTTCTTCGCGCCCCAGGCTCAGTGGCGAGCAATTGACCGCGATGTTCATTGTTTCGTGGCCATTGCGCAACAGATCGCCGAGATCCTCGCACGCCTTGCGCAGCACCCAGTTATCGAGCTCGGCGATCAGGCCGTTGGCTTCGGCGATGGCAATGAAGCGATCCGGAGCCAGAAGGCCGTGCACCGGATGTTGCCAGCGAATCAGCGCTTCGAGCTTGGTCACCCGGCCGGCTTTCAGGTCGAAGATAGGCTGGTAATGCAGCACTAGCTCGCTGTCATCGTGCAGTGCATTGCGCAGTTCTTCTTCAAGCTGCAATTCCATCGTGGCCCTGGTTTTCAGGTTGCTGCTGAAAAAGTGCAGGCCATTGCGGCCGTTGCCTTTGGATTGGTAGAGCGCCAGGTCGGCGTTTTTCAGGAGCTCTTCGCAGGTCTTGCCGTCTTCAGGGAACAGGCTGATGCCAATACTGGTGGTCATGACCATGTGTCGGCCAGCCAGCTCGATGGGGTCCTTCATTTTTTGCATGATGCGCTGGGCCATGTGCCGCGCTTCCTCGCGATCGTGCAGGTTGATGAGAATACAGAACTCATCGCCGCCAAACCGCGCCACCACGTCTTCGTGGCTACGGGTCGAAGCCTTGATGTGGCCGGCGATGACTTTCAGCAACTCGTCGCCGGCATCGTGGCCCAGGCTGTCGTTGATGCGCTTGAAGTGATCGATATCCAGAAACATGATCGCCAGCATGCCGCCATGGGCGCTTTTCTCGATGAGCTTTTCGGCGAAGATCTGATTGAAGCCGCGACGGTTGATCAGGTTGGTCAGGGCATCGTAGTGCGCCACCTGCTGCAGCGACACGCGCGCCTGATCCAACTGGCCGAGCAATGCATTGACCCGGCGCAGGTCGTGTTCTTTGTGTTGCAGCTTTTTGTCGGCCAAGGCCGCGCTGATGCTGCTGCCGATCACCAGCAGGGCAATGACGGCAATGGTCAGCCCAAGTTGCATGTGGTCGTTGTTCACCGATTGCAGCGTTGGTGAGCCAGCGGGCAGCACCAGGCTCATGGACCACATGCCGGTGAAGTGTATGCTGACCATGCCTGCGCCCAGCAACAGGCTGGTGGTGTATTTGAGCAATTGATGGAATACGCCGTTGCCGTTGCGCAGGCAGTGGGAAAGCAGCAAGACGACGGCACTGGTCACGATCGCGATCGCGATCGACAACGCGAACAGCGTTGGCTGGTAGTACATCTGGGCATCGGAGCGCATGGCGGCCATGCCCACGTAATGCATGGCGCAGATACCCAGGCCGATGCCGATGGAGGCCTTCATGTACTGCCAGGGATGTAGCTGGAGATCACTAAGGGTATCCATGGTCAGGAAGGCGGCAAGAAAGGCAATCAGCAGGGACATCAGGGTGATCGACAGCTCGTAGTGGAAGTCGATGGGGGGGTGAAACGCCAGCATGGCGATGAAATGCATCGCCCAGATTCCGCCCGCCAGGCAGGAAGTACCGACCCAGCGCCAGCGTCGTCGAGAGGCCGGGGTTTCGGCATGGCCAACGCGTTCGGCCATGTCCAGCGTGGCAAAGCAGGCAGCGCAGGCAACCAGATAGGCCAGCAGCACCAGAACCGTGTTATGACCACTGTTGAGTACAACCTGTGCACTGCTCTCTGGCAGTTCGGTCATGAAATGCAGGCCAAGCCACTCCATAGCACATCCCGTCTCTGAGTCATCCTGCCTGCGCCATGAACGCTGGCGAATGCATGGAGTATAGAAGTCATGCGCGGTGCGCAAGCGATAGTGGCACATTGGCCCAAATGATTTTGTAATGGGTTTTAGAGCGTTTGGACATAAATTGATTTATGCGCCAGGCCGGGCGCGATGGGTGGGTATCAGCCAGGCGAATAATGACAGACAGGTATCTTGTAGCTGACTAGATTGCAGGTTCCGGGCTCGAATGCTGCCGGCAATGAAGCCCCTACAACAATAAACGAGACGGACCCATGCAGAACTCGACCCAAGCGGCGAATGCCTGGCGCATTCTGTTCCTGCTGTTCCTTGCCAATCTGTTCAACTTTTTCGATCGCACCATTCCCTCCATTATCATCGAGCCGATCCGCATGGAATGGCACTTGAGCGACTTTCAGCTGGGGATCATCGGTACCGCGTTCACCATCGTCTATGCCATTGCCGGTCTGCCCTTGGGGCGAATGGCCGATACCGGCTCGCGTAGCAAGCTGATGGGCTGGGGGCTGGCGGTGTGGAGTGGGCTGACGGCGGTTAACGGCCTGGTGGGAAGTTTCTGGAGTTTCCTGATTGTGCGCATGGGGGTCGGCATTGGTGAGGCCAGTTACGCGCCGGCTGCCAACTCATTGATCGGCGACCTGTTCCCGGCGCACCGGCGGGCACGGGCCATGGGCATCTTCATGCTTGGGCTGCCATTGGGGCTGTTGCTGGCTTTCTTTACCATCGGCTGGATGGTCAAGGCGTTCGATAGCTGGCGTGCGCCATTTTTCATCGCGGCGGTGCCGGGCCTGATGCTCGCGGTATTCATGTTCTTCATCAAGGAGCCCAAGCGCGGTGCCGCGGAAAACGTGCACGTATCCCAGGAACCTGTGGATCGGCCGATTCGTCGGGTGCTGGCGATTCCGACCTTTCTCTGGCTGGTGATGGCGGGCTTGTGTTTCAACTTTGCCACCTATGCCTGTAACTCGTTTCTGGTGCCGATGTTGCAGCGCTACTTCCAGTTGCCATTGCAGGACGCGGCAGTGGCCACGGGGATGATCGTGGGCGTTACCGGATTGTTCGGCTTGACCCTGGGCGGCTGGGTGGCCGACAGGATTCACCAGCGAGTGGCCAATGGGCGGTTGCTGTTTGCCGCCTTCAGCCTGATCATCTCGACGCTGTGTACGGCCTGGGCGCTGCACGCCGGGCGTATTGAGATCGGTGTGTTCGTGGCCGTGTTCAGCCTTGGCTGGTTGTTTGCGTACAACTTCTATACCTGTGTCTACACGGCGATTCAGGATGTGGTCGAGCCGCGTCTGCGTGCGACGGCGATGGCCTTGTTCTTTGCCGGGCTGTACCTGTTGGGCGGTGGATTGGGGCCGGTGGTCGTGGGCGCTCTGTCTGACCACTTCGCCCAAGCCGCGATGCTTGCAGCCGGGGGCGGGCAGATGAGCGAAGCATTCAAGGCCGTCGGCCTGCACGATGCGATGTACCTGATCCCGGTGGCGTTGTTGCTGACGATGGTGTTTCTGGTCCTGGCGGCGCGTTGCTTTGTACGCGATGCCAAACGGATGAAAGAAGGGCTGGGGTCGGTGGTTGAGCCTGAGGGGGCAGCCGCGATTGCCTGATCGCCTTGGCGGGGATGCCGAACACATGCCTTGTGGCGAGCGAGCTTGCTCGCGCTGGGGTGCGAAGCGCCCCCAACAAGACGATTGCAGGTTTTCAGATAAAACGCGGTGATCGATTTTGGGGCTGCTGTGCAGCCCAGCGCGAGCAAGCTCGCTCGCCACGGGAGGACGGGGCGGCAGACAAAAAAAGGCCCGCATCGCTGCGGGCCTTTCGTTTGGCGGGGCAGGGAGGGGTTAGCCCGCTACCAGCACCCGGATTGCTTCCAGTCGCAGTGCGGCTTTGTCGAGCATGGCCAGGCCTTGCTCGCGCTGTTGGCGCAGGGCAACCAGTTCGCTGTCGCGCACGGTCGGATTGACCGCTTGCAACGCGGTCAGGCGCGCCAGTTCTTCGTCGGTATCGGCGGCCAGGCGGCGTTGCGCTTCGGCCACGCGTTCGGCGTGACGTGGCGTGATCTTCTCTTCGCCTGCGTTGATCCGTGGCGTCAGTTGGTCGCGCTGGGCCTGGATGAACTTGTTGGCGCTGGCACGAGGCACGCTTTCGAGTTGATCGTTCAGGGTCTCGAAGGACACGCGGGACGACAGATCGTTGCCGTTGGTATCCAGCAGGCAGCGCAAGGCCGCCGGTGGCAGGTAACGACCCAACTGCAGCGAGCGTGGGGCAACCACTTCACTGACGTAGAGCAGTTCCAGCAACACGGTGCCGGGCTTGAGTGCCTTGTTCTTGATCAGTGCGACGGCGGTGTTGCCCATCGAACCGGACAGCACCAGGTCCATGCCACCCTGAACCATCGGGTGCTCCCAGGTGATGAACTGCATGTCTTCGCGAGACAGTGCCTGGTTGCGGTCGTAGGTGATGGTCACGCCTTCGTCGTCACCCAGCGGGAAGCTGGCGTCGAGCATTTTCTCGCTCGGCTTGAGGATCAGGGCATTTTCCGAGTGGTCCTCGCTGTCGATGCCGAAGGCGTCGAACAGGGTTTCCATATAGATCGGCAGGGCGAACTGGTCGTCCTGCTCAAGGATCGCTTCAACCAGGGCATCGCCTTCGCCGGCGCCACCGGAGTTGAGCTCCAGCAGGCGGTCGCGGCCGCTGTGCAATTCCGTTTCCAGGCTTTCGCGGGTCGCGCGGGCCTCGTCGATCAGTGCTTGCCAGTCGCTGTCATCGGCCTCTTCCAGCAGCGGCAGCAGGCGTGGGCCGAACTGATGCTGCAAGGCGTTGCCGGTCGGGCAGGTATTGAGGAAGGCGTTCAGCGCTTCGTGATACCACTGGAACAGACGCTCTTGCGGGCTGGTTTCCAGGTACGGCACGTGCAATTCGATCACGTGCTTCTGGCCGATCCGGTCCAGACGGCCGATCCGCTGTTCCAGCAGGTCCGGGTGCGAAGGCAGGTCGAACAGCACCAGATGGTGGGAGAACTGGAAGTTGCGACCTTCGCTGCCGATTTCCGAGCAGATCAGTACCTGGGCGCCGAACTCTTCGTCCGCAAAATAAGCGGCCGCGCGGTCACGTTCCAGGATGTTCATGCCTTCGTGAAACACCGTGGCCGGGATGCCCGAACGCACGCGCAGGGCGTCTTCCAGGTCCATCGCGGTTTCGGCGTGGGCGCAGATCACCAGCACTTTGGTGCGTTTGAGCATCTTCAGCTGGTCGATCAGCCACTCGACGCGCGGATCAAACTTCCACCAGCGCTCTTCTTCGCTGGCATCCGGCTGGGCCTGGAAGCTGACTTCCGGGTACAGCTCGGCATGTTCGCCCAGCGGCAGTTCGAGGTATTCGTCGGGGCACGGCAGCGGGTACGGATGCAGCTTGCGCTCCGGGAAGCCCTGTACGGCGGCGCGGGTGTTGCGGAACAGCACACGGCCGGTGCCATGGCGATCGAGCAGTTCGCGAACCAGGCGCGCACTGGCCTCGGCGTCGCCATCGTTGACAGCGGTCAGCAGCGCTTCGCCTTCGTCACCCAGGAAACCGTGGATGGTTTTATGTGCGGCCGGGGACAGGCGACCCTGGTCCATCAGCTCCTGGACGGCTTCGGCCACCGGGCGATAGTTCTCGCTCTCGGCACGGAAGGCGTTCAGGTCATGGAAGCGGTTGGGATCGAGCAGGCGCAAACGCGCGAAGTGGCTGTCCTGCCCCAGTTGTTCCGGGGTGGCGGTCAGCAGCAACACGCCGGGGATGGTCTCGGCCAGTTGCTCGACCAGCGAGTACTCCGGGCTGACCTGGTCTTCGTGCCACACCAGGTGGTGGGCTTCGTCGACCACCATCAGGTCCCAGCCGGCCGCGAACAGCGCGTCCTGGGCCTTCTCGTCATCCACCAGCCATTCCAGGGCAACCAGCGCGAGCTGGGTGTCTTCGAATGGGTTGCCGGCATCGCTTTCGATGAAGCGCTCTTCGTCGAACAACGCAACCTGCAGGTTGAAACGGCGACGCATCTCCACCAGCCACTGGTGCTGGAGGTTTTCCGGCACCAGGATCAGCACGCGGTTGGCGCGACCGGAGAGCAGTTGGCGATGGATTACCAGGCCGGCTTCGATGGTTTTACCCAGGCCGACTTCGTCCGCCAGCAGTACCCGTGGCGCGATACGGTCAGCGACTTCACGGGCAATGTGCAACTGGTGGGCGATCGGTTGCGCACGTACGCCACCCAGGCCCCAGAGCGAGGATTGCAACTGGCGGCTGGTGTGTTCCAGGGTGTGGTAACGCAGCGAGAACCAGGCCAGCGGATCGATTTGCCCGGCGAACAGACGGTCGCTGGCCAGACGGAACTGGATGAAGTTCGAGAGTTGGGTTTCAGGCAGGGTCACCGCGTCGTTTTGCGCGTTGAGCCCGTGGTAGACCAGCAGGCCGTCGACGTCGTCGACTTCGCGCACAGTCATCTTCCAGCCTTCGAAGTGAGTGATGGTGTCGCCCGGCGAAAACCTCACGCGGGTGAGGGGCGCATTCCGTAGCGCATACTGACGAGTGTCGCCAGTGGCCGGGTAGAGCACGGTCAGCAAGCGACCGTCCTGTGCCAGAACGGTGCCTAAACCTAGCTCGGCTTCGCTGTCACTAATCCAGCGTTGCCCCGGTTGATACTGCTGCGCCATGCTGCCTGACTCCCGCCTTGAAAAAGCCGACTATCTTAACGGATCGCTGCCTTCAGAGCCAAAGGACTCTCATAAAAACTACTAGTCTTACGGTAGCGCATCGAAGCAATTGGGCATAAAGAGTGGCAACCGGCTCACAAGTTTGCGACCGATGGCTCAAGTCATGACCCCGGCAGCCGACAGCTTGCCCACAGGAGACCCTAAACATGCTGCCACCGATGCTTCCCTTGAGCGCCGTGCCGATCACCTCTCAACAGGACCCGATCCGCTCGAAGCCGGACATTGCGCCAGTGGTGCCGGTGCAGGCCAGTTCCAGTGAAAGCACCATCGACTTGCAAAAGCACGATAGCGAGGAGTCGGCGCTGTTGTTGCGCGAAGAGCAGCGTCGCCAGCAGGCGCGCGACAAGCGCCGCCGCGAAGCCGAGGATGACCCGCAGGCACATCTGGCGATACCGGGCGATGAATTGAATGCCGACAATACGGTGCCTGTGGTGCCGTTGATGGACGAATCGCCACGCCAGGGGGTGTGGGTCGACATCGAGGTCTGAAACCTGCACATCTTTTGTCGTGTTCTGCGGGTGGCTGGTCTTCGTCGGTCTTTGACCGCATTATTGGCGAACCTTGAGCGGGCAGGGTGACGATGGTCGCCATGCTACGCCTGTACTGAACCTGAAGATGTAAGCCATGCCATGAGCCAAGACGACAAGCTGATCGACCTCAATACCGAGCGTGCCAAGCGCGTGCATGACCTCAATGAAAAACGCCTGAACGAAGTGCGCCAGGCGTTCGAGCAGGCCATGCCCTTGGGCAAGCCCAAGAAAAAGCCGAAAAACAAACCGAAAAAACGTTGAACCACCTGGATTCGTTGATTCAGGTCAGTTATTTCCCCTCCTTTACGCCCAGTCTTGGGCGGCATTGATCCCGGTCAATTTTCTCCTGTGCCTGATTGGTTAACTTAGACCCATCGCAACGAGGCAAACACAGGAGGCCAGTCATGTTTTTCGACAATGTGGTGATCGCCGGAGTGCTGACAGTCGGCCTCATGGTTCTGTTTTTTGCCGGGTTTGGTTTCTTTATCTGGAAAGATGCACATAAGCGCAAAAAGCCTTAGGTCTTTCTGGAAGCACGAGCACGCAAGGCATTTTGGGCAACTTCGGTTGCCCTTTTTTTGTGCCTGCGATTTAGGGGGCGGCAACAGTCTTGCTCACATGGACTGTGGCGAGCGAGCTTGCTCGCGCTGGGCTGCACAGCAGCCCCAAAACCGGTCGCCGGGTTTTATCTGAATGCCTGCAATAGTCTTGTCGGGGGCGCTTCGCACCCCAGCGCGAGCAAGCTCGCTCGCCACAGGGTAGGGTTCATGTCTGCTATGCGTTACTCAAATCGTCATCCATAAAAAAGGCGCGACCTCCGGGGAGGGCGCGCCTTTTTTGTGCGGCTTGGAATCAGCTGCCCAGTGCCTTCGATGCCAGCCAGAACAGGCCGGCCGAGAGGGCCACTGTCGCCGGCAGGGTCAGGACCCAGGCCAGCAGGATGGTCTTCACGGTGCCGCCTTGCAGGCCGCTTTTGTTCGCGACCATGGTCCCGGCTACACCCGAGGACAACACGTGGGTGGTCGATACCGGCAGGCTGAAGATGTTCGCCATGCCGATCATGCACGCCGCGGTGATCTGTGCCGACATGCCCTGTGCGTAGGTCATGCCTTGTTTGCCGATCTTCTCGCCGATGGTCAGTACCACGCGTTTCCAGCCAACCATGGTACCCAGGCCAAGAGCGAGGGCGACGGCCAGGATTACCCAGAACGGGGCATATTCGGTCGTGGCGGTCAGGTCTTTGCGCAGCTTGTCCAGGTCGGCCTTTTCACGGGCGTCCAGGCTAGGCAACTTGCTGACTTTCTTTGCCGTGTCGTCAAGGCAGAGCAGGTAGCGACGGACTTCGATGCGGCTTTCCTGCGGCAGCGAATGGTAGTCGGATACACCTTTGAGGGTGCCCAGCAGCGCGTTGATGGTCGGTTCGGTCTGTTGCGGGTTGCAACGGAACTTCTCCGGCAGGTCATCCTTCACACCTTTGCCCAGGGCCAGGAACTCACCCAGGGTTTCGTGATTGCGCTGGTAGAACTGGTTCAGGTGCAAGGTGGCGTCGCGAGTCCGCTCAATCTGGTAGGTCGTGCTGTTCAGGTTGAGTACGAACTGCGCCGGTACGATGCCGATCAGTACCAGCATGATCAGGCCGATGCCTTTCTGGCCATCGTTGGAGCCGTGCACAAAGCTCACCGCCATCGCCGAGATCACCAAGACCAGGCGGTTCCAGAACGGCGGGTGCTTCTTGTCGTCAATCTTGCGGCGCTGGTCCGGTGTCTTGTGCATCTTGGACAGCGGACGCCACCACTTGAGGCCAAGCAATACCAGGGCTGCAACGGCGAAACCGGCCATTGGCGAGACCACCAGCGAGGCGCCGATATCGATAGCTTTCTGCCAGTTGACACCGTCGACCAGTGGAATGTCGTTGATCAGGGCATTCGCCAGGCCCACGCCCAGGATCGAACCGATCAGGGTGTGAGAGCTGGAAGCCGGGATACCGAAGTACCAGGTGCCCAGGTTCCAGGTGATAGCCGCAGCCAGCAACGAGAACACCATCGCCAGCCCGTGGCCGGTGTTCACATTGATCAACAGTTCTACCGGCAGCAAATGGACAATGGCATACGCCACGCCGACACCACCCAGCAACACGCCAAGAAAGTTGAATACACCGGAAAAGAACACCGCCAGATGGGGCGGCATGGCTTTAGTGTAGATAACAGTGGCAACCGCGTTAGCGGTGTCATGAAAGCCGTTGATGAACTCGAAGGCGAGGACAAAGGCCAGGGCGAGCAAGAGGCTCACAAGCACCCAAGCATCCAGTCCGCTGAATAAATCGATCATGAAGGTTTTCTGACCCGGTCATAAGGGGGCGCGATTATGCCAGAAAAGATGGGTAATCAATGCACTTGCTGCTCATCGGTAACATTCTTCAGTGGTTTTGTTTGTAACAAGACCTTAAGACCCAGCGCCGTCGTAGGTTTTCCAAGTCATTGATTTCATTGGGCCTAACGCGAGTTGGTCGACAGCGCGCGGCTTCGGCGGGCAGCGAAAAACGCGGTATGAAATATCTGAAAGGAAGGTCGCGCCAACGCCCATCACCTCATCCGAAGGGGGGGTGAGGTTGCCATCGCCTGCTTGTAGCGGGCGAATATCGAGCAAAGAACCGTTCAGTTCATGGCTGAAGGGATGCCACTCCTGAACGTCTCAAGCCGCCGCGACTAGGGCTCTTCGGCCTTGAGTTCCTGTTCCATCTTTTGCAATTCCTGGGTGAATGCCTGATCACGAATGCTGGCGCGTTTACGCCAGGGTTTGCGTTCCGGTTCGGGCTGGGCGGCGTAGGTGGTGACTTCCCCGCCGTAAACTTCCTTGTAACGTTGTTCCTGGCGCTCAAGTTCCGCGCGCAGTTCGTCTTTCGTCACGGTTATACCTGATTCAAGTTGGAATGAACCCTGGTGAAACGCACGGCATGGGAGCTGTTGATCGCGGGCGTCATCATGACGGAGTCCATGAGGATCCTTGAGTCATGACGGCGCGCTGCTGACAGCATCGTTGTTGCAGGCGGCCACAGCACCAGAGAAGAATCACTGATGTAGCATCAGTCTTGTTGTTTCCTGCCAGCGCATTGTCCGCCCATTCGAAATGAGCGCCAGGCGCTTGCCAAGGGTAGTGCCAGTCAAGCCAGTGCTACCCGAGTGGTTGCTTCTCGTTAATTGAAAGAAAACGAGCTCACCACTGTGGCTATTATAGCGGCCAGGCAGCGAATGACTATCACCAATAAGTTAAAAGTGCCTCGGATTGTGCAAGTGTTTTTTATTCGCGCCGATGTTGAATGAGTCAGCAGTTGGCAATGTCTTTATCAGGTTTGTTTTCAGGCGTCATTAACAAGTCAGCCATGTTTGTACTCTAGTGTTACGTTTGTCAGCACTGTGCAACGGTGAAACGGTCTTGTCTGGAAATGACCAGGGACGGCTCGACAGCGTGGTGCTGGCATACGTTGCCCAAGGTGTTCAGTGGTCACCGGGTCGATTGCGATTATCGGCTGATGGTTCGATAATCGCCCAAAGTTGACTGCCTGTGGCTTGTGCCAAGGTCTGCGGCAGCCTGTAATAGCTGACGAACTCTGGGGAACGACCTGAATGAACGATCAACTGCGTAACTCCTTCGCGTCTGTCGCGCCGCCGATCGTCGCTTCGCCTGCCAAGCGGATCCAGGCGTTCACGGGTGATCCGGACTTCATGACGTCGCTGGCCCGTGGCCTTGCGGTGGTGCAGGCCTTCCAGGAGCGCAAGCGGCACCTGACTATCGCGCAGATCAGCCACCGCACGGAAATCCCCCGCGCCGCGGTGCGTCGTTGCCTGCACACGCTGATCAAGCTCGGCTATGCCACCACCGATGGCCGGACTTATTCATTGCTGCCCAAGGTCCTGACCCTGGGCCATGCCTACCTGTCCTCGACCCCATTGGCCGTCTCGGCCCAGCCTTATCTGGACCGCATGAGCGAGCAATTGCATGAGGCCTGCAACATGGCCACGCTCGAAGGTAATGACATTTTGTACATTGCCCGTTCGGCGACCACCCAGAGGCTGATTTCCGTCGACCTGTCGGTCGGGGGGCGCCTGCCGGCCTACTGCACGTCCATGGGGCGGATCCTGCTGGCGGCGCTGGATGACGCATCGCTGCGCGAATACCTCGACCACGCCGACCTGCAAGCCAAGACCAGCCGTACCCTGCATACACCCGAGGCCTTGCTCGAGTGCTTGCAAGAGGTCCGCCAGCAGGGCTGGTGCATTGTCGACCAGGAACTGGAACAGGGCCTGCGTTCGATTGCCGTCCCGGTCTACGATGCGTCCGGCCAGGTACTGGCGGCGCTCAATGTGAGCACGCATGCCGGGCGTGTCAGTCGCAACGAACTGGAGCAGCGCTTTCTCCCCGGCTTACTGAATGCCAGCCGTGAGCTGAGTGCCCAGTTGTTTGCTTAAGCTGTTCGATAAACGCACAGAGTCGCGCTTGCTCAATTGACGCTGTTTCGCCTGCTTCATTAATGTCGCGCCAGCGCCATCCGGTGTCATGGGACTCAAGCCTGGCACCGGACGACGACCCCATAATAATGAAGAGGCTCCCCTCATGCGCATGTCCCCAGCCTGTCACCGCACTGCCCGACCAGGGCATCGCCATCCGGCTCACTGAGCCCGGTACCGTCCGTTTTTTCAGTTGGCTGGCATTTGCCGGCCTGCGTCTGCCTGCGTTTCTTGCGTGGAATAACAATAATGAGCCAGTCTCAGTCTGCTGTCGGTAACTGCCTCGATGTGCAGTCCTTTATCAATGCCCAACCGCTGTCGCGCTATCAATGGCGAGTGGTGATCCTGTGTTTCCTGATTGTCTTTCTCGATGGCCTGGACACGGCGGCCATGGGCTTTATCGCGCCTGCCTTGTCCCAGGACTGGGGCATCGATCGCGCCAGCCTGGGGCCGGTGATGAGTGCCGCCTTGATCGGCATGGTCTTCGGCGCCCTGGGTTCCGGACCCTTGGCGGATCGCTTCGGACGTAAGGTCGTACTGGTCGGTGCGGTGCTGGTGTTCGGTGCCTTCAGCCTGGCGTCGGCCTATAGCAGCAACGTCGAGCAATTGCTGGTGTTGCGTTTCCTGACCGGCCTGGGCCTGGGCGCGGGCATGCCGAATGCCACCACGCTGTTGTCGGAATACACCCCCGAGCGCAAGAAATCCCTTCTGGTGACCAGCATGTTCTGCGGTTTCAACCTGGGCATGGCGGGGGGCGGTTTTATTTCCGCCAAGCTGATCCCGGCATTCGGTTGGCACAGCCTGCTACTGATTGGCGGTATTTTGCCGTTGATCCTGGCGGTGGTGCTGCTGTTCTGGTTGCCGGAGTCGGCGCGCTATCTGGTGGTGCGCAATCGCGGTACCGACAAAGTGCGCAAAGCACTGGCACCGATTGACCCGGCCGTCGTGGCGCAGGCATCGAGCTTCAGCGTGCCGGAACAAAAAACCGTCAGTGCCCGCAACGTGTTCGCGGTGATTTTCTCCGGCACTTACAGCGTCGGTACGCTGCTGCTATGGCTGACCTACTTCATGGGGCTGGTGATCGTGTACCTGCTGACCAGTTGGTTGCCGACGCTGATGCGTGACAGTGGCGCGAGCATGGAGCAGGCGGCGTTCATCGGTGCGCTGTTCCAGTTCGGCGGGGTATTGAGTGCGGTAGGGGTTGGCTGGGCGATGGACCGGTTCAATCCGCACAAGGTCATCGGCATCTTCTATCTGCTGGCCGGGGTATTTGCCTACGCGGTTGGGCAAAGCCTGGGCAGCATCACCGTGCTTGCGACGTTGGTATTGGTGGCCGGGATGTGCGTCAACGGCGCGCAATCGGCGATGCCGTCACTGGCGGCGCGCTTCTACCCGACTCAAGGCCGGGCCACGGGGGTGTCGTGGATGCTGGGAATCGGCCGCTTTGGCGCAATTCTCGGCGCCTGGATGGGCGCGACCTTGCTGGGGCTGGGCTGGAACTTCGAGCAGGTGCTGACGGCGCTGGTGATCCCGGCGGCCCTGGCGACAACGGCGGTGGTGATCAAGGGCATGGTCAGCCATGCGGATGCGACCTGAGCCACGCTTTTGTGAATGGACTGGCCGTTTTGCCGGCAAGTCCGTTCCTGCACAGGGATCGGTAGGCAGGCAACAATATGTTCGATAAACGAACACTTAGTCGATTATCGGATTGTTTGGGTTTTTTTCACGGCTTAACCTTCAGGCAATCCGGCGCTGCCTATCGCGCCTTGTCCTCCACGTCGGTTTACTGATACTCGGGAGTCCACCCCCATGGCTGCAATCCTTTCGCTGCACGACGCAGTGAAGCAATTCGTGAATGACGGCGACACGGTCGCGCTCGAAGGCTTCACTCACTTGATTCCCACCGCAGCGGGTCATGAAATCATTCGTCAGGGCAAGAAAGACCTGACGCTGGTGCGGATGACCCCCGACCTGGTCTACGACCAGTTGATCGGTGCCGGTTGCGCTCGCAAGCTGATTTTCTCCTGGGGCGGTAACCCGGGCGTGGGTTCGCTGCACCGCCTGCGTGATGCGGTCGAGAAGCAGTGGCCACACCCGCTGGAAATCGAAGAACACAGCCACGCCGACCTGGCCAATGCCTACGTCGCTGGCGCCTCGGGCCTGCCGTTTGCGGTACTGCGGGCCTACGCCGGTTCAGACCTGCCCAAGGTCAACCCGCTGATCAAGAGCGTCACCTGCCCGTTCACCGGTGAAGTATTGGCGGCAGTGCCGTCGGTGCGTCCGGATGTGACGGTGATTCACGCGCAGAAAGCCGACCGCCGGGGCAACGTTCTGCTCTGGGGCATTCTTGGCGTACAGAAGGAGGCAGCGTTGGCGGCCAAGCGCTGCATCGTCACCGTCGAAGAAATCGTCGACGACCTCAACGCACCGATGAACGCCTGTGTACTGCCGACCTGGGCCCTGAGCGCGGTTTGCCACGTCCCTGGTGGTGCGCACCCGTCCTACGCTCACGGTTACACCGAGCGCGACAACCGCTTTTATCAAGCCTGGGACCCGATCGCCCGCGACCGCGAAACCTTCACCGCGTGGATTAACGAATACATCCACGGCAGTGCTGATTTCAGTGAATTCCAGGCCAAGCTGGCCCGTGCTTCGGAGGCCCAATAATGACTTACTCCACCAATGAAATGATGACGGTGGCCGCCGCGCGCCGCCTGAAGAACGGTTCGGTGTGCTTCGTCGGCATCGGCCTGCCTTCCAAAGCGGCCAACCTGGCCCGCCTGACGTCCTCGCCGGATGTGGTGCTGATCTACGAATCGGGGCCGATCGGTGCCAAGCCGAGCGTATTGCCGCTGTCCATCGGCGACGGCGAACTGGCCGAGACCGCTGATACCGTGGTGCCGACCGGTGAGATCTTTCGCTATTGGCTGCAGGGCGGGCGCATTGACGTCGGTTTCCTCGGCGCGGCCCAGGTCGACCGTTTCGGCAACATCAACACCACGGTGGTTGGTGACTACCATCAGCCCAAAGTGCGCCTGCCGGGTGCGGGTGGTGCGCCGGAGATCGCCGGCTCGGCAAAGAGCGTGCTGATCATTCTCAAGCAATCGGCCCGTTCGTTCGTCGACAAGCTCGACTTCATCACTTCGGTCGGTCATGGCGAGGGCGGTGATTCACGCCAGCGCCTGGGGCTGCCCGGTGCCGGCCCGGTCGGGATCATCACCGACCTGTGCATCATGGAACCGGAAGCCGGCACCCATGAGTTCGTGGTCACGGCGTTGCACCCGGGCGTGACCCGCGAGCAAGTGATCGCCGCCACCGGTTGGGCCATCCGTTTTGCCGAGCAGGTGGAGCAGACAGCGGCGCCGACCGAGATTGAATTGGTTGCGCTGCGCGATCTGGAAGCGCGCACCGCCGCCGCCCACGGCCAGGCACCAGGAGAAGCATGATGCGCGAGGTGTATATCTGCGACGCGATTCGCACCCCCATCGGCCGTTTTGGCGGTGGCTTGTCAGCGGTCCGTGCCGATGACCTGGCCGCGGTGCCGATCAAGGCCCTGATGGCGCGTAATCCAGGCGTTGACTGGAGCGCAGTGGACGAGGTGTTCCTCGGATGTGCCAACCAGGCCGGCGAAGACAACCGCAACGTCGCGCGCATGGCGTTGCTGTTGGCCGGCTTGCCGCACAGCATTCCCGGGGTCACCCTCAACCGTTTGTGTGCTTCGGGCATGGACGCGATCGGCACCGCGTTCCGGGCCATTGCCAGTGGCGAAATGGAGCTGGCGATTGCCGGTGGCGTCGAGTCGATGTCCCGCGCCCCGTTCGTGATGGGCAAGGCGGATGCGGCGTTTTCGCGCAACATGAAACTGGAAGACACCACCATTGGCTGGCGCTTCATCAACCCCTTGATGAAAGCTCAGTACGGCGTCGATGCGATGCCTCAGACCGCTGACAATGTGGCGGACGATTATGGAATCTCCCGCGCGGATCAGGACGCCTTTGCCCTGCGCAGCCAGCAACGCACGGCCGCCGCGCAAGCCGCGGGTTACTTCGCTGAAGAAATCGTCCCGGTACGCATTGCTCACAAGAAGGGTGAGAGTGTGGTCGAGCAGGACGAACATCCGCGAGCGGACACGACCCTGGAAACCCTGGGTAAGCTCAAGCCGGTCAATGGCCCGGACAAGACCGTCACGGCCGGCAACGCTTCGGGCGTCAACGACGGCGCTGCGGCGCTGATCCTGGCTTCGGGCGACGCGGTGAAGAAGCACGGCCTGACCGCCCGGGCGAAAGTCCTGGGCATGGCCAGCGCCGGTGTTGCCCCCCGTGTCATGGGCATTGGCCCGGTACCGGCGGTGCGCAAGCTGGTCGAGCGCCTGGGTGTGGCGGTCAGTGATTTCGATGTGATCGAACTCAATGAGGCCTTTGCCAGCCAGGGGTTGGCGGTGTTGCGTGAGTTGGGGCTGGCCGATGACGCGGCGCAGGTCAACCCGAACGGTGGCGCCATCGCGCTGGGGCATCCGTTGGGCATGAGTGGTGCGCGGTTGGTGCTGACGGCACTGCACCAGTTGGAAAAGACCGGTGGCAAGAAAGGCCTGGCGACCATGTGTGTCGGCGTTGGCCAGGGTCTGGCGCTGGCGATCGAACGGGTCTGACGCCGCTGTGAACATCGAATAAGAATCGAGGACTGCTTCATGACTGACAAGCCTGGTTACCTTCGCCCGCAAGCGGGCACCCAGCCGGAGTATCTGCATCCGGCGTATCAATCGACGAACCTTCGTTCGCCGTCAAAACCGCTGGTATTCCTGCCGCATTCGCTGTCGGAAATCACCGGCCCGACCATCGGTGCCGAGTCCGTGAATGAGCAGGACAACGACCTGACGGCTCAGCATGCGGGGGCCCCCCTGGGTGAGCGGATCATCATTCACGGTCGTGTGCTGGACGAAAACGGCTTGCCGGTACCGGGGATCCTGGTGGAAATCTGGCAGGCCAATGCGGCCGGTCGCTATAACCATGCCCGTGACCTGCATGACGCGCCGCTGGACCCGAACTTCACCGGTACCGGCCGTACCGTCACCGACGCCAATGGTGCCTACCAGTTCCAGACGATCAAGCCCGGTGCGTACCCCTGGGGTAACCACCACAATGCCTGGCGTCCGGCCCATATCCATTTCTCGCTGTTCGGGCCGAGCATTCTGACGCGCCTGGTGACCCAGATGTATTTCCCGGGCGACCCGTTGCTGGCCTATGACCCGATCTACAACTGCGTACCCGACACCCGCGCCAAAGAGCGTTTGATCGCCAGCTTCGACCTGGAAAAAACCATCCCTTCCCATGCCCTCGGTTATCGTTGGGACATCGTTTTGCGCGGCCGCGATGCCACGCCGATGGAGAAATAAGATGACGCTGACTGCAACGACGTCCCACACCGTAGGGCCGTACTACCACATCGGATTGACCTGGCTGAACCGTGAAAACCTGACCGTCGAACACACCCTTGGCGAGCGGGTAGTGGTCACCGGGCAAGTGGTCGATGGCAATGGTGAGTTCGTCAACGATGCGATGCTGGAGGTCTGGCAGGCCAACGCCGCTGGCAAGTATGACCATCCCGAAGACGATCAGGACAAACCCCTGGATCCGAACTTCATGGGCTTCGGTCGAGTACCGGTGGATGCCGAGGGACGGTTCCGCTTCACCACGATCAAGCCGGGTACCGTGCCCGGACTCAAAGGCAGTACCCAGGCGCCCCATCTGGTGGTGCTGGTATTTGCCCGTGGCCTGGTCAAGCACCTGCTCACCCGGATTTACTTCGAGGGCGAGCCGGCCAACGTCGCGGATCCGTTGCTCGAATGCGTACCGGCCGAGCGCCGTGGCACGTTGTTGGCGAAGCAGGATACGTCAGGCGTTTATCAGTGGAACGTGATCCTGCAAGGTACTGATGCCGAGACGGTGTTCTTCGACTACTGAGTGAAAGCGCTGTTGTGGGGAGGGAGCGGTACGTGACGGTAATGATGGCAGTCGCGTTCCTGTTCAGTTTGCGTTTACCGAAGCAGGCTGCGTACCTGCACCACGATCTTTAAGCTGTCGGCGTGCGCCTGCATCGGGCGCGCGCCGCGTAAGGAATCCCTATGCAACGACCGGGCAATCAACTGTTCGACGCCTATTTCACCGCCCTGACCATGCGCGAAGTGTTCAGCGATCAGGGGCGGGTGCAGGCGATGCTCGACTTCGAAGCAGCATTGGCCCGGGCCGAGGCGCGGGTCGGGCTGATTCCGCATTCGGTCGTTGCCCCTATCGAAGCGGCCTGTCAGGCACGGCTGTATGATTTTTCTGCCCTGGGCGAGGCGATTGCCGGCGCAGGCAATTCGGCCATTCCCTTGGTCAAGGCACTGGGCAAGCAGATCGCGGTGCATGACGCGGACGCTGAGCGGTATGTGCATCTGGGAGCCACTAGCCAGGACGTGATGGACAGTGGCCTGGTGCTGCAAGTGCGCAGCGCCTTGTGCCTGATCGAGGCCGATCTGGCACGCCTCGGCGCCGCGCTGGCGACCCAGGCCCGACGTCACATCGCCACGCCACTGGCCGGGCGCACCTGGCTGCAACATGCGACGCCGGTCACGCTGGGGATGAAAATCGCCGGCTGGCTGGGTGCGGTAACCCGTAGCCAGCAACGGCTGCAAGCCCTCAAGCCGCGGCTGTTGGTGCTGCAGTTCGGTGGCGCCAGCGGCACCCTGGCGGCCCTGGGCGAACAGGCGATGCCGATTGCCGAGGCGCTGGCGCAGGAGCTGCAACTGACCCTGCCGGAACAACCTTGGCATACCCAGCGTGACCGCCTTGTGGAATTCGGCGCTGCCCTGGGATTGATTGCCGGCAGCCTCGGCAAACTGGGTCGCGACATCAGCCTGTTGATGCAGACCGAAGCGGCGGAAGTGTTCGAGCCTACGGCTCCGGGCAAGGGCGGTTCCTCGACCATGCCGCACAAACGCAACCCGGTGGGCGCTGCGGTGCTGATCAGCGCGGCGACGCGCGTGCCCGGCCTGCTCTCGACCCTGTTCAGCGCCATGCCACAAGAGCATGAGCGCAGCCTGGGGTTGTGGCATGCCGAGTGGGAAACCCTGCCGGAGATCTGCTGCCTGGTGTCCGGTGCCTTGCAGCAAGCGTTGCTGCTGGCCGAAGGTCTGGAGGTCGACGCCCAGCGCATGGCCACGAACCTGGACTTGACCCAAGGGCTGGTCCTGGCGGAAGCGGTGAGTATCGTGCTGGCCCAACGCATCGGACGCGAGCAAGCGCATCACCTGCTGGCGCTGTGCTGCAAACGCGCCGTGGCCGAGCAGCGGCATCTGCGGGCGGTGCTGGGGGATGAACCCCGGGTGACAGCCGAGCTGTCCGGGGCGCAACTCGATCAATTAATGAACCCTGCGCATTACCTCGGCCAGGCGAAAACCTGGGTCGAGCGCGCGTTGGCCGAACATCTGGCATTGACTGTCTGAAGGAGAACTTCCGTGGCATTTGTACCACTCGCCGATGGCGAACTGCACTACCAGCTCGACGGTCCAGAGCATGCGCCGGTACTGGTGTTGTCCAACTCCCTGGGCACCGACCTGCACATGTGGGACGCGCAGATTCCCGCGTTTGCCGAACACTTTCGGGTGTTGCGTTTCGACACCCGCGGCCATGGCCGTTCGCTGGTCACACCGGGCCCCTACAGCATCGAGCAATTGGGGCGCGACGTGCTGGCCTTGCTGGATGCCTTGCACATCGAGCGCGCGCACTTTTGCGGCCTGTCCATGGGCGGCCTGATCGGTCAGTGGCTGGGGATCAACGCCAGTTCGCGCCTGCTCTCACTGGTGGTGTGCAACACGGCGGCGAAAATCGGTGAGTCCTCTGTCTGGAACCCTCGCATCGAAACGGTGTTGCGCGATGGCCCCGCGGCGATGGTCGCCCTGCGTGATGCCTCGATTGCCCGCTGGTTTACCCCGGACTTTTCCCAGGCCCATCCGGCGGCGGCCAAGCAGATCACTGACATGCTGGCGGCCACCTCGCCACAGGGTTACGCGGCCAACTGTGCTGCGGTCCGTGATGCCGATTTCCGTGAGCAACTGTCTTCGATCAAGGTGCCGCTGCTGGTGATTGCCGGTACCGAGGATGCGGTCACGCCGCCCTCGGGCAGCCACTTCATCCAGGAGCGCGTGCAGGGCGCGGAGTATGCCGAATTCTATGCCGCGCACCTGTCCAACGTTCAGGCCGGCAGTGCGTTCAGTGAGCGTGTGCTGACCTTTCTGTCAGGCCAGTGAGGGGAGATATCCGTGGACGAGAAACAACGTTATGCCGACGGCATGCAAGTGCGTCGCGCGGTGCTGGGTGATGCCCATGTCGACCGCAGCCTCGAGACCCTGAACGAGTTCAACGCGGAGTTTCAGGAAATGATCACCCGGCATGCCTGGGGTGACATCTGGACCCGTCCGGGCTTGCCGCGGCACACCCGCAGCCTGGTGACCATCGCCATGCTGATCGGCATGAACCGTAACGAAGAGCTGAAGTTGCACCTGCGTGCGGCCGCGAACAATGGCGTCACCCGCGCCGAGATCAAGGAAGTGCTGATGCAGAGTGCGATCTACTGCGGCATTCCGGCAGCCAATGCGACCTTCCATCTGGCGGCATCGGTGTGGGACGAACTGGGTGTCGAGTCCCGGGAGTAAGTGCGTACCCGCTCAATGGGTGTCGTGGCCCCAGATCCAGTTCCACGCCCCCGGTAAGCGCGCGGGCTCGTCCGCATTGCGCAGCGTGCGGGTGATGGCCGCACGCTGCAACGCCGCCGAATCATCGTAGAAGGGCTTGGCGTCTACGGGCACATGTGTCTGCTGCGCACTGTCGAGCAGAATCTGCAGGTACTCCTCCATGTGCCGGGCCGTGTAGCGATTGAGATCGTGAAAGGTCACCACCACCGGGATGACGCCATCCACGGTCGGCAACTCCCCCCTGGCGATCCGCTCGCGGGTTTCCGACAGCTGCCGCACCAGGTTGGCGCGCCTGCGGGGGCTGGCGGTGATGCCCCAGACCTTGCCGTCATTGGCGCTCAAGTCAGTCAGCAGCACCTGCAAGCCATGCTGTTGATAGGCGGCGAAGGTGCGTCTGTCGTAACTCCAGAAGGGCGGACGGACCAGCGTCGGCGGTGTGCCGGTGAGCGACGCGATGTCGGCGCAGCCCCAGGTGAGCGCCTGCTCGAGTTCTCGTGGGTCAAGGGAACGATGATTGGTGTGCCACGGCGTGGCAGTGTGGAAGCCCAGGATGTGGCCGGCCGCGTGTTCACGGAGCATGGTTTTGCGACCCCGTTCGCTGCCACCGGCCCGTGGGGCCCGTGTCTGTACGAAGAACACCGCCTTGATGCCCGGTTGAATCGGGTTGTTGGCCAACACCTCGAGTATCGCACGTGACGGATTGGCCCAGCCGGATGCGCTGGGGCCATCGTCGAAGGTCAACAGGAAACGGATCGGTGGGGATGCCTGTAAATGCTGCTCGGTCTGCGGCGTCAGGGCGATCGGCGGGCCGATACAGCCACTGAGGCCGAGCGCAAGGGCGAGGGCAGACACAAAGCAGAGGATCGATTTCATAGTGTTGACGTGACCGGCGACAGATCGGGAAGGGGGCAACCTGTTGGCGCACAGTCATTTACCGTGCGCCAAGGCAGTCGTTCTCGGGAAAGTCCCCATAGGAACGCCACGACACTGAACGGTTCAGCAGGTCGGGGTGATTATATCGAGTCAGAGCAGGTTGATGGGGTAGCTGACGATCACACGGTTTTCGTCGAACTCGTTGTTGCTGAAGTCCCGGCGCAACGTCGAGTTGCGCCACCTGAGGTTGAGGTTTTTCAGGCTGCCGCTTTGTACCGTATAGCCGAACTCACTCTCGCGCCCCCATTCCTTGCCATCGCTGACGGTTGCAGTGTGAACGTTGTCGCCGCTGATGTAGCGGTTCATCAGGGTCAGGCCGGGGAGGCCGACGGCGGCGAAGTTGTAGTCGTGGCGCAATTGCCAGGACGTTTCCCTGGCGTTGTCGTAGCTTGAGTTGAAGCTGTCGTTGGCCAGCGTTCCACCACTGGTGCCATTGACCCGCATCCAGGCGCTGTCGCCGGTGAGTTTCTGCAGGCCGACATAGAAGGTGTTGCCGCCGTGTTTGGCCGAGAACAACCCGGACCAGGTCTTGTTGTCGAGATCACCGGCCCGGGCGCTGCCCTCTTCCTGGCCATGAAAGAACCCCAGGTTGGCCCCCAGGGTCCAGTCGCCCACGGGTTGACTGTGGATCAGGTTGAGGAATTGCTGGCTGTAGATGTCCTTGAGTTCAGCATTCCACGCGGCAATTTGCGTGCGCTTTTCATTGAAGCTGTACTCGGCGCCTGCGAAGTTGAAACGGTCGGAGGTGACGGTTGCTCGGCCACTCATCGACATATCGCTCATGCTGCTGTCGTCACGCGGACTGTTGGCGCGCATCTGCCCGCCGTACAGCGTCAGGCCGTCGATCTCCTTCGAAGTGAGCTGGCCGCCGCGAAAGGTTTGTGGCAATGAGCGGCCATCGTCCGAACGCAGAATCGGCAGCATCGGCATCCATTCGCCGACCTTCAGTTCCGTCTGCGACAGCCTGGCCTTGAACGCAACGTTGGTGCGCCCGAAGTTGTCGGCCGGGCGACCATCGTGGTCCAGCGGCAGCAACTGCGTGCCGCCGGTGCCCTTGCCGCCATCGAGCTTCACCGAGTACAGCCCCAGCACATCCATGCCGAAGCCGACGGTACCTTGGGTGAATCCGGACTTTGCATCGAGGATGAAGCTTTGCGTCCACTCTTCGGCCTTGCCCTGAGCCCTGGTCGGGTTGGTGAAGTTGCGGTTGATGTAGAAGTTACGCAGGGTCAGGTTGACCTTGGTGCCTTCGACAAAGCCTGACTCCTCGGCCTGGGCGGGAAGGGCTGCGTTGGCCAGGGCGGCGGCGATCAGGCTGGGAACGAAGTACTGCGCGGTGGAAGGCGTCATGGGCTCGGGTCTCTCTAATTCTTGGGGATGAAACGGAGTGATGCCGCCACCGGGAGGGTGCGGACAGGTAGTCGAATGTTTGGGGTAACGCCTGGGGATCAGCCGGACAGGGCAGGGCGCGGGGGCATGAGTCGAACCTGTTGTTATTGGTCTTGTTCGGCGAATGGTGCGGGGAATGGACCAGATGGTTCAATCGGTGAAAGCGGGTTTTGGGCGATTATAGAACGTAAGATTGGCTTTGATTTTGTATTGACTGTGCGGGCCTCATCGCGGGCAAGCTCGCTCCCACAGTTACCCTGAATAAACGCCAATTCTGTATTCACAAAAGAACCCCGTGGGAGCAATTTTCTTCACCATGCCATTCGTCACCGCCATCCGGTGCCGTCTTTCAGCGCGCCGCTCTGCACGGTGTAGTCCAGTTCACTTTCGCGCCCCGTTCCTTGCCGTCGATTACGCGGACTAAGACGCCTTATTAAATGATGGGTTTGATGTTGTTCTAAGTTTCTAGAAAAACTCTACAGGTTACGCGGTTTGCGCGCCTCGTTGTACCTATCAGTTCTACTAGTGGTACGTGTCTATTTGTTGTATTAGAGTTTTATGTGTAGGTACCTCTCAGGTTTATTAATCAGGTGACGGCCATGAACGAGAAAGTTTCTGAACAAGATGGCGCGTTGCGCGCTTTGCTTGAAGCTTATAAGACTGACCCCGGTGTGAAAGCGGCCAATGGATACATGCAGGTGGAAATTACTAGGGGGAATGTTGTTGAAACGCATAAGGCTACTAGCTTCTTTATGGGGGCGAGAGAGGGATTTGCTTTGGTCCAGGCCTATATTGGGGATGATCCTGAAAATCAGAAGGAGATTCAGTTACTCAGTACGCTAAAATTGGAAGCAGGGGAGCGTTACCAGATCAGCGATGATGTCCCTCCAACAGTGATGGCGTTTTATATTGTTCATAAGGGTGGCTCTCAGGAGCAGTCCGCTGGTAATGGAATTCTGAAAGTTGAGAAATTTTTGGTTGATCCATCTAAGCCTCATATCAAAGGAACGCTTGAGTTTATGTGTAGGGAAACTCCGTTCAGTGAAATTTGGATGAAAGTTGTCGCGAAAGATTTTTGGGTTGAAGGAGATCTTTCTTGAAGGTTTAGTAACTATTAGCTGGAAGTGCAATGCATGTTCATGCAGAGCGCGATTTATTGCGGCATTCCGGCGGCCAATACGACGTTCCACCTGGCCGAGTCGGTGTGGGATGAGTGGGGGGTTGAGTCGCAGGAGTGGTTCCGTGATTTTTGGTGTTTGATCTGACGCTTTCGCGGGCACGCCTGCTCTCATAGGTTCGGGTGTTAAGCACACATTCAGTAAACGACATCAATCCTATGGGAGCGAACTTGCTCGCGATGGCGGAGGAAGGTGTCATGTGCTCGGGTCTCTCTCTTTCTTGGGGATAAAACGCGGTGATGCCGCAACCCGGAGTTGCAGGCCGCCAATCTTCAGCGGGACAAAAAACCAACGGGATTAGCCGTACAGGACAGGGCGCGGAGGCATGAGTCGAACCTGTTGTTATTGGTCTTGTTCGGCGAATGGTGCGGGGAATGTACTGGACGGTTCAATTGGTGAAATAGGATGCTGGGCGATTGTTGAACGAAAGTATGAGCGTTCGCGCAGGTGTGCTTTCGATTTGGCTAATAAGGGCGTGCAAGGGGTTAAACATAATGTTCTGGTTTTGTCGCATGTCAATCTAGTAGATCTGATAGCAGTAAGAGGGAAGGCTGTAGCATAGGTTTAATGTGTTGTTTAGTTGTTAATGATTGCTTGAAATAATGGTGGCCTATGGAAGCCTTAAAGAAAAAGATAGTAGTTAAAGAAAGTAATGGGCAGGTTGTTGTTGAAGGCGGAAAAATTCCCGTGCTGAATATCCCCGCTGTGCGGGGGGTGATAAACGGGAATCTTAAAATTGACGATGGGGACAACGTCGATGTTGAGTTTCGCGGAGATAGTGAGCGCGAGGAACTATATTTTCATTGGCAAAGGGAACCTCATTATTTCTTTTTGCTCGCCAAGAAGGAAGGCCCATATACGGAGTTGGCTTTTTGGGGGGATGAATTAAAGATTGGCTCTCATCAAATAGGATGGGGCGCCAATGAGGTCCATGCAGAGTTCTTGAGGCACGGCAGTACGGGCTATCCTCAGTCGGAATTGCGTGGTTCGCTTACTGTTTTGTCCATTACCGAGCAAGGTGAACTGGATGTCATTGAGGGGCATTTTAGTTTTAATTATATTGATAACAGCGAGGAGAAACCGCGGGATGTGGTTTTCTCATGTCCGACTTTTCGATTGAGAGTGCCGAAATTAAAGCGTTTGGAGGCGCGTGGCCAGGCGTGATAAATGCGTGATGTGATCGAGCTCAAGCTCTGATCGAAAACCCATGTCATGGAGCACTGACATGGGTTTTTTCTTACGTGTGAAACAGAACCTCTTACGCGCTATGACCAGGCTTTTTCAACGGCTCGTTCGTCACCGTCTGGCGCTTATCGCTCGTGCGGCGGCAGGCCGGCTCCTGCACGCTGTTTCTCAAGCTCGAATCGCAGAACCCCGGCGGTTCGATCAAGGACCGTATCGGCCTGGCGATGATCGACGCCGCCGAACGCGACGGTCACCTGCATCCCGGCAGTAGCATCGTCGAGGCCACTGTGCTGGCAACACCGGCCTGGGTCTGGCCCTGGTCGGTCGCGCCCAGGCGCTGGCTCGGATTTGACGTCGGGTGTGTACGCGACGCCTTTGGGACAGGCATAAAAAATCCGGAATCCTTGGCGGGATTCCGGATTTTCGTGAGCCTCAAGGATCAGTCAATCATCCTTGTGACCGCATGCCGATCAGAACATCTTCAGCTTCGGTGCTTCTTCTTTCACCGGCTCGTTCTTCGCGGTCTGGGCGTTCCAGCCCCCGCCGAGGGCCTTGTACAGGTTCACTTCGCTGACCAGTTGCGACAGGCGGTCGGTGATCAGCGACTGTTGCGCACTGAACAACTGACGCTGGGCATCGAGGAAGGTCAGGTTGCTGTCGACACCAATGCGGTAGCGACGCTCGGCCAGGCGGTAGTAGTCCTGGTTGGCCTGTACGAAGTCACGCTGGGCCTGCAACTGCTGGTTGAAGGTCTGACGCGCCGCGAGGCCATCGGACACTTCCTGGAAAGCAGTCTGAATCGACTTCTCATACTGCGCGACGGTGATGTCTTTCTGGATTTTCGAGTAATCCAGGCTGGCACTCAACGCACCGGCGTTGAAGATCGGCAGGTTGATTTGTGGCTGGAACAACCAGGTGCCCGAGCCGCCTTTGAACAGGCCGGACAGGTCCGGGCTCAGGCTGCCGGCATTGGCCGTCAGGCTGATGCTCGGGAAGAACGCTGCCCGTGCCGCGCCAATGTTGGCGTTGGCGGCCTTGAGGTTGTGCTCGGCGGCAAGGATGTCTGGACGGCGTTGCAACAGGTCCGACGGCAGGCCCGGCGGCAATTCGCTGAGCAGGTCGTCGTCCAGCGGCTTGGCCGCGGTCAGGTTGGCCGGCACGCCGGTACCGAGCAGCAGCGTCAGGTTGTTTTCGTCCTGGGCGACCAAGCGTGTGTACTTGGCCAGTTGCACCCGGGCGTTTTCCACCGAGGTACGCGATTGGCTCAGGTCCAGCGCCGAGGCTACGCCGACTTCGTTGCTACGCGCGGTGAGGCGATAGCTTTCTTCGAAGGTGGCGAGGGTGTCCTGGGTCAGCTTGAGCAGCTCCTTGTCGGCCTGCCAGGTCAGGTAGGCGTTAGCCACACTGGCCACCAGGCTGATCTGGGTGCTGCGACGCGCTTCTTCAGTGGCGAAGTAGGCTTGCAGCGCCTGTTCGTTCAGGCTGCGAATGCGACCGAACAGGTCGAGTTCATAAGCGCTGACGCCCAGGGTCGCCGAGTAGGAGCTGTTGATGCTCGAATCACCGGTTTGCGAGGCATCCGCCGGGAGCCGCTGACGGCTACCGCTGCCGTTGGCCGAAACCGCCGGGAACAGGTCGGCGCGGGAAATGCGGTATTGAGCCGCATAGGCGTCGATGTTCAGGGCCGCGACACGCAGGTCGCGGTTGTTTTCCAGTGCAGTCTGGATCAGCTGTTGCAGGGCGGGGTCATGGAAAAACTGCTTCCAGCCCTGCTCGGCCGCGGCCTGGCCTGCCGCCTGGGCCGGCGTGTAGGCCGGCCCCTGCGGGTACTGCCCGGCCACGGGGGCTTCGGGCTGCTGATACTCGGGAATCAGCGAGCAGCCACCGAGCACGAACGCGGCGATGGCTAAGGAGAGTAGCGACTTGCTCATTGGCCAGCCTCTTTAGGAGTTTCGGTTGCGTCGTCATCCTGGTCCGCAATCTTGCGTTGACCCATCGCCGACACGGTGACAAAGAACAGGGGTACCCAGTAGATCGCCAGGACCGTGGCCGTGATCATACCGCCGATCACCCCGGTGCCGATGGCATGCTGGCTGCCCGAGCCTGCGCCGGTGGAGATGGCCAGTGGCACCACACCCAGGACGAACGCGAGCGAGGTCATGATGATCGGGCGCAGACGCATCCGGCAGGCTTCAATGGCGGCATCCCTCAGGCTGCGCCCTTGTTCATGCAGCTCCTTGGCGAATTCGACAATCAGGATGGCGTTTTTCGCCGCCAGGCCGATGGTCGTCAACAGGCCCACCTGGAAGTACACGTCGTTGGACAGGCCGCGCAGGCTGGTGGCGAGCAGGGCACCGATGATCCCCAGCGGTACCACCAACATCACCGCGATCGGAATCGACCAGCTTTCGTACAACGCAGCCAGGCACAGGAACACCATCAGCAGCGACAGTGCGTACAGCGCCGGAGCCTGGGAACCGGACAACCGTTCCTCATAGGACAGACCGGTCCAGGAAATGCCGACACCGGCCGGCAGTTTCTTGGCAATGGCTTCGACTTCGGCCATGGCCTCACCGGTGGAGTAACCCGGGGCTGGGGCACCGAGGATCTCCATGGCTTCTACGCCGTTGTAACGGGCCAGCTTCGGCGAGCCATAGATCCACGTGCCCTTGGCGAATGCCGAGAACGGAACCATGGTGCCTTTGCTGTTGCGTACGTACCACTTCTGCAGGTCCTCGGGGCTCATGCGCGCGCCCGGTTGGCCCTGGATGTAGACCTTCTTCACCCGACCACGGTCGATGAAGTCGTTGACGTAGCTACTGCCCAACGCAATCGACAAGGTGTTGTTGATTTCGGTCAGCGTGACGCCCAGGGCGCTGGCCTTCTCATCGTCGATTTCCAGTTGGTACTGCGGCTCATCGTTCAGGCCGTTCGGACGCACTTGCGCCAGCACTTTGCTCTGCGCGGCCATGCCGAGGAACTGGTTGCGTGCCTGCATCAGCTTTTCGTGACCGATACCGGCGCGGTCCTGCAGGAACACGTCGAAACCGGTGGCGTTGCCCAGTTCCAGTACTGCCGGTGGCGCGAACGCGAACACCATGGCGTCACGGAACGTGAAGAAGTGCTGTTGGGCCCGGGCCGCGACCTTGAACACGCTGTTGTCGGCGTTACGCTCGTCCCATGGCTTGAGCATGATGAACGCCATGCCCGAGCTCTGGCCACGACCGGCGAAGTTGAAGCCGTTGACGGTGAACACCGAGGCGACCGCATCGCCTTCACCGCCTTCGCTGCCTGGACGCAGCAGGAACTCGCGCATCTCGTCCACGACCACTTGGGTACGCTGGGCGCTGGAACCGGCCGGGGTTTGTACCTGGGCGAAGAGTACGCCCTGGTCTTCTTCGGGCAGGAACGCGGTTGGAATGCGGGTGAACAGCCAGATCATGCCGACGATGATGATGATGTAGGCCAGCAGGTACGGGGCCTTGTGCGTGAGAATGTTGCCCACGCCGCGCTCATACCCGCGCACGCCGCGGTCGAAGTTGCGGTTGAACCAGCCAAAGAAGCCGCGCTTCGGTACGCCGTGCTCGCCTTTCGGAATGGCCTTGAGCATGGTGGCGCAGAGTGCCGGGGTGAAGATCAGGGCCACCAGGACCGAGAGTGCCATGGCCGACACGATGGTGATCGAGAACTGCTTGTAGATCACACCCGTGGAGCCGCTGAAGAACGCCATCGGCAGCAGTACCGCCGACAGGACCAGGGCAATACCGACCAGTGCGCCCTGGATCTGGCCCATGGATTTCTTGGTGGCTTCCTTGGGTGACAGGCCTTCCTCGCTCATGACCCGTTCGACGTTTTCCACCACGACGATGGCATCGTCCACCAGCAAGCCGATGGCCAGGACCATACCGAACATGGTCAGGGTGTTGATGCTGAAGCCGAACGCCGCGAGGATCCCGAACGTACCCAGCAACACCACGGGTACGGTCATGGTGGTGATGACGGTCGCGCGGAAGTTTTGCAGGAACAGGAACATCACCAGGAACACCAGGACGATCGCTTCGACCAGGGTCTCAACCACACCCTTGATCGATTCGGTCACCACTGGCGTGGTGTCGTACGGGAACACCACTTCCATGCCTTCAGGGAAGAATGGCTTGAGGTCTTCGATGGTTTTGCGCAGGGCCTTGGCCGTGTCAAGGGCGTTGGCGCCGGTCGCCAACTTCACCGCCAGGCCGGAGGCCGGGGCGCCGTTGAACTGGGCGTTGATGCTGTAGTTTTCACCGCCAAGGCCGACGTCGGCGACATCCTTCAGGCGAACCTGGGAGCCGTCCTTGTTGACCTTGAGCAGGATTTCCTTGAACTGCTCGGCCGTTTGCAGGCGGGTCTTGCCAATGATCGTGGCATTCAACTGAGTGTCGGGCAGGGCAGGCAAGCCACCGAGCTGACCGGAAGAAATCTGCACGTTCTGGGCGGCAACGGCGTTTTTAACGTCAACCGGGGTCAGGTTGTAGTTGTTCAACCTGGACGGGTCGAGCCAGATCCGCATGGCGTACTGGGCACCGAACACCTGGAAGTCACCGACACCCGCTGTCCGCGAGATCGGGTCCTGCATGTTGGACACGATGTAGTTGGACAGGTCGTCCTTGGTCATGCTGCCGTCGCGCGAAACCACGCCGATCACCAGCAGGAAGTTTTTCACCGCCTTGGTCACGCGGATGCCCTGTTGCTGCACTTCTTGTGGCAGCAGCGGGGTGGCCAGGTTCAGTTTGTTCTGGACCTGAACCTGCGCGGTATCGGAGTTGGTACCTTGCTCGAAGGTCGCGGTGATGGTCATGGTGCCGTCGGAGTTACTTTCCGAGGACACGTAACGCAGGTTGTCGATGCCGTTGAGCTGCTGTTCGATCACCTGGACCACGGTGTCCTGCACGGTCTGCGCAGACGCACCCGGGTAGGTCACGGAGATGGCGATCGCCGGTGGGGCGATGCTCGGGTACTGGTTGATCGGCAATTTGAGGATCGATAGAGCCCCGACCAGCATGATCACCAGGGCAATTACCCAGGCGAAAATCGGACGGTCGATAAAGAATTTCGACATGGTTTACTCCCCTTTGCCGCCCGCAGCTTTGTTTGTTACCTGTGCGGTGGCCGGGTTCTTCGGTGCTACGTTAGTCGCTTCGCTGACTTTGACCTCAACGCCGGGCTTGACGTATTGCAGGCCTTCGGTGATCAGGCGATCGCCAGCCTTGAGGCCATCTTCGATCAGCCATTGGTTGCCAACGGTGCGGCTGGCCTTGAGCTGACGCAGTTCAACCTTGTTGTCCGGGCCGACGACCAGCGCAGTGGGGGTGCCTTTGAGATCACGGGTCACGCCTTGTTGCGGGGCCAGGATCGCAGCGCTGTTCACGCCGGCCTGTAGCTGGGCGTGCACGAACATGCCCGGCAGCAGGGTGTGGTCAGGGTTGGGGAACACGGCGCGCAGGGTCACGGAACCGGTGGCCTGGTCAACCGTGACTTCGGAGAACTCCAGCTTGCCCTGTTGCTTGTACTGGCTGCCGTCTTCAAGGGTCAGCTTGACCATGGCGGCATTGTCGCCAGCCTTTTGCAGGCGGCCGCTTTCCAGCTCACGGCGCAATTCGAGCAGCTCGACCGAGGACTGGGTGACGTCGACGTAGATCGGGTCCAGTTGCTGGATCACGGCCATGGCGTCGGTCTGGCCATTGTTCACCAGCGCCCCTTCGGTAACGCTGGAGCGGCCAATGCGGCCGGTCAACGGTGCCAGCACCTTGGTGTAGCGCAGGTTGATCTGGGCCGTTTGCAGGGAGGCTTCCGATTGCAGGCGGTTGGCCAGGGCGGTGTCGTACTCCTGACGGCTCACGGCTTGCTCGTCGACCAGTTGTTTGTAGCGATCGGAAATCGACTTGGTCGATTGCAGGTTGGCTTGCGCACTGGCCAGGGTCGCCTGATAGACCGAAGGATCGATCTGGTAGAGCTGCTGGCCTTCCTTGACGTCGCCGCCTTCCTTGAACAGACGCTTGAGAATGATGCCATTGACCTGTGGACGAACTTCCGCGATGCGGTAGGCCGTGGTGCGACCCGGCAGTTCGGAGGTCAGGGTAAAGGCTTGGGTTTCAAGGGTAACGACACCGACCAGAGGGGCTTGCGCGGCAGGGGCCGCCTCTTCCTTTTTACATCCGCTGAGCAGGGCTGCCAGGGCGACGGCAGTGACCAGAGCGGTAACAGCTGGCTTGAATTGCATGAAGATCCTCGGGTCAGGCACGCACAGTGCGCACTAGAAAGGTGGAAAGGTAAAAAAATGGCGCTGAGTGGATAAGTAGCTTGCTAAGGAATATACTTACGTTCATGGTTGTTTGTAAATACCTTGACTGCTTGCCCATTCGGTTACGAAAGCTGTTTCAAGGCGTGAATTGTAGGCCGGGGATGCGACCCGAAAGAGGTCACCCCACATTTGTTCAGATGATGTTCAGGCATCGCTGAAGCATTCCTGATTGAGGTTTTACTGCCATGGTCCGTCGCACCAAAGAGGAAGCTCAAGAAACCCGAAGCCAGATACTCGAAGCGGCAGAAAAAGCCTTTTACGAGCGGGGCGTTGCACGCACCACGCTGGCGGACATCGCGACTCTGGCCGGCGTGACGCGGGGAGCCATCTACTGGCATTTCAGCAACAAGGCGGACCTGGTCCAGGCCATGCTCGACAGTTTGCATGAGCCGCTGGACGAGATGGCACGGGCCAGCGAAAGCGAAGAGGAAGAAGATCCGCTGGGCTGCATGCGCAAGCTGCTGATTCATTTGTTTCATCAAGTTGCCTTGGACCCAAAGACCCGACGCATCAATGAGATTCTGTTTCACAAGTGTGAATTCACTGATGAAATGTGTGATCTGCGCCAGCAACGTCGCACGCTCAGTCTGGAATGTAATGCGCGTATCGGGCTGGCACTGCGTAATGCGGTCAATCGTGGCCAATTGCCGGAAAACCTCGATACGGCCCGTGCTGCGGTGAGCATTCACGCCTACATCGATGGCATTCTGTACCAATGGCTGCTGGCTCCTGACGCCTTTGAGTTACATACGGAGGCCGAACGCTGGGTCGACACCGGTCTGGAAATGCTGCGCTTGAGCCCCAGCCTGCGCCTGAAAGACAACCCGCGTAATTGAGTCCGCTTGTGGCAACCCGGAGGATGGCATCGTCATCGCTTCGCTCGCCCTGCGGCGATGGGGTGCTTTTATATACGCACACACGCCGGCTTGATAGGTAGCGGGCTACGTATTTTGTAGGGAATTTGTGTCGAGTGTGTGACTGAGTGTGAGTCGCCGGTTGTTGAGCGCCGCGGTGATAGGCGCGTGTGGCCTGTTTCCGGGAGGGGCGGCGGTTCGTCAAGGGGGCACGCTAGCGTGGCCCCCAGTCGCCAGATATTTACTTATTGATGCTCAGTTCAATGGTGTAACTGAAGGGCGGTTTCATCATCTTTCTTGATGTAGTCACGTTGCATTTGTATTTCCCATTTCCGGAAGGTTCGACCGTACTCTTCCAGGCAGGTTGATAGCCAGGCTCCAAAACACCGTAACCAACCGGGGCATCCATTCGGGTTTTTAATCGGCATCGATGGCCATGCACTTCATACTCAAGATCCAGGGTGACAGGTGCGACTTTGTTTCTGCGGGGTTGCCAGTTCGAACTGTCGAGGGTGAAGGGTCTTGCATAAGGTATGTCGATGATCTCCACTGTGCCAGGCCCCACATTGAACATTATCAAGGGGCCATTCAATGGAACCTCGAGACCTGAGATACTCTTCATTTTCATTGTGCCAAAGGTGTTGTTGGACAGTTTGAGGGTGATGACGGTGTTGGTCATGCTGTTGGCATTGACTGAATAAAATAATAACAGTGCGAGTGCGATGGTTTTGTATGTGTTCATTTTTATATGGCTCTCGTGAAGTGTCATGGGCAGGTTCGTGGTGCCGGTTGAACGATTGGCGAGTGGTTGGCTATTCGATACTGAATTCAATGCTGAAGCTGTATGGGAATGAGTCCATCACTTCAAGAATTTCTGTTGAACAGTCAGCCGGCTCAACACCAGTGGATTTACCGTTGCCTGACCAGTGCGGCACGCGCTCGACACTCTCCCCTTGTTTTTCAAGCCTGACTTCGATCGACGCGGTGAACTGGCATTCCTTGTTGCCCGAGGCGTAGGAAAATGTTTCGCTCAGTACAGTCGCTTCATTGAAAGCGATAGAGCTGAAGTATTTAGGGAAATCGGCTGCGTACTCATATTTTCCTTTGGCAGGCACATCGAAGTGACTGAGAGGGAAGGGGGCGTTGCTTTGTTTTTTTGAAGGGGTCGAAATGCTCATTTTGTTAATGGTGAGGTTTTTAAGGTGGTAGTGGATTGTGGTGGTGTTAGGATCGTCTGAAAGCTCGATGGTCTTGTATTTGTCATTCGACGCAAGGCTGGAAGTACTGATGGCGAGCGTGAGTATCAGTCCAGTTGTGATGGTTTTGATGAGCGGTGGCATCGGTTTAATTCCATTTAAAGTGATGTTTGGTTTTTTGGGGTTTAAGTTGATTGTTGTTTGGGAGTGCAAGTTAATCAATGTGCGATATCGAATGAGTTATTAGTTTTTGTTGCTGTGGGTGGGGCGAAACAGTAAAGAGGGTGTGCGGTGAGGGGGCGTTTGTTGTTTGGTTTTATGAGTAAGGACAGGCGTTGTATTCGAGGCTTAGAATACAAAAAAGGCCTCGGCTCTAGTGAGCGGAGGCCTTGGAGACAAGAGCGGGTTATTTACAGCGTTGGGTAGTCGATGTAACCGACCGGGCCCTTGGCATAGAACAGTTCCGGGCGCGCTTCGTTGAGCGGTGCGTCGGTTTTGAGGCGGGCAGGCAGGTCGGGGTTGGCGATGAACGGAACGCCGAAGGCGACCGCATCGGCCTTGCCGCTGGCGAGCCAGGCGTTGGCGCTGTCCTTGGTGAAGCGTTCGTTGGCGATGTACGGGCCGCCGAAGGCTTCTTTCAAGCGTGGGCCGAGGCTGTCGCCGGCTTCCTTCTCGCGGGAGCAGATGAAGGCGATGCCACGCTTGCCCAGTTCACGGGCCACGTAGATGAACGTCTCGGCCAGGTTGTCGTCCCCCATGTCATGGCTGTCGGCACGTGGCGACAGGTGCACACCCACACGACCTGCCCCCCAGACCTCAATGGCCGCGTCAGTCACTTCTAGCAACAGGCGTGCACGGTTTTCCAGGGAGCCGCCGTAGTGGTCGGTGCGCTGGTTGGTGCTGCTTTGCAGGAACTGATCGAGCAGGTAGCCGTTGGCACCGTGGATTTCCACGCCGTCGAAACCGGCGGCTTTAGCGTTTTCCGCCCCCACACGGTAAGCGTCGACGATGTCTTCGATTTCAGCGGTTTCCAGGGCGCGCGGCATCGGGTAGTCGGCCAACGGGCGAACCAGGCTGACGTGGCCTTTTGGCTGGACGGCGCTCGGGGCCACCGGCGTTTCACCGTCCAGGTAGGTCGGGTGGGAGATCCGGCCAACGTGCCACAGTTGCAGGAAAATCTTGCCGCCTGCGCCGTGAATGGCTTTGGTCACGTTGCTCCAGCCCCGCACCTGGTCGTTGGACCAGATGCCCGGCGTATCCGGGTAGCCAACCCCCATCGGCGTCACGGACGTGGCTTCGCTGAGGATCAGGCCGGCGGAGGCGCGTTGTACGTAGTACTCGGCCATCAAGGCGTTGGGCACGCGGCCTTCGTCGGCGCGGCAGCGGGTCAGTGGCGCCATGATGATGCGGTTTTCGAGGGTAAGGTCGCCGAGCGTGATGGGATCGAAAATAGTCGTCATGAAATACAACCCTTCTTTAAATGATCAGTTTGTCGCGGGTGCCAGTTCGGCATCGCCGCTCTGACGGAAAGTAACCAGGGTCACCAGCAGGGCCAGGACGGCCAGCGCGGCGGCGGCCAGGGGCACGCTGGTCAAGCCGAAGCCGTGGGCGATGACGCTGCCACCGACCCAGGCACCCAGGGCGTTGCCGAGGTTGAACGCGCCAATGTTCAGGGTCGACACCAGGTTGGGCGCGGCCTTGCCAAAGGCCACCACGTTGACTTGCAGTGCAGGTACTGCGGCAAAGGCAGCGGTAGCCCAGAGGAACAGGGTGATTTCGGTCGGGATCACGGCGACGCTGGTCCAACTCAGTACGGTGGAGATCACCGCCATGGACACGAATACGCCGATCAAGGTCGCCGCCAGGCGCTTGTCCGCCAGCTTGCCGCCGACGATGTTGCCCAGGGTCAGGCCAAGGCCGATCAGCAGCAGGGTCCAGGTCACGCCTTTGGGCGAGACACCGGTGACATCGCCGAGCAACGGCGCGACGTAGGTGAAGAGGGTGAACATGGAGGCGGAGAACAGCACGGTCATGCTCAACGACAGCCAGATCCCGGCCCCCTTGAGGGCCGCCAGTTCGGCGCGCATGTCGAGTTTTTCTTCATCACGCTTGGCCGGCAGGAAGCGGATCAGGCCAATCAGCGCGATCACGCCAATCACCGTCACGGCCCAGAACGTCGAGCGCCAGCCGGCTTCCTGACCCAGCGCGGTACCCAATGGCACACCCAGTACGTTGGCCAGCGTCAGGCCGGTGAACATCAGGGCCACGGCCGACGCGCGCTTGTTGGCGGGCACCAGGCTGGCGGCAACCACCGAACCGATACCGAAGAACGCGCCATGGCACAGGGCCGTGACCACACGGGCAAACATCAGCACGTTGTAGTCACTGGCCATGGCGCACAACAGGTTGCCGACGATGAATATGCCCATCAACGCGACCAGTGCCGCCTTGCGTGGCAGTTTGGCGGTAGCCATTGCCATGAAGGGGGCACCGATGGCCACGCCCAGGGCGTAGCCGGTCACCAGCCAGCCTGCGCCGGGAATCGATACGCCGAGGTCGGCCGCCACATCGGGCAACAAGCCCATGATGACGAACTCGGTGGTGCCGATGGCGAAGGCGCTCAAGGCCAGGATGAGAAGCGAGAGGGGCATGGTTGGATCCTTTATGAGCTCCTCAGAGCTCTTTGCCTAAGGTGTCGAGGAAGGCCTGGATGGTGTCCTCGTTACGTTTGTAGAAGTGCCATTGGCCGACCTTCTGGCTGCGGATCAGGCCCGCGCGGTGCAAGGTCGCCAGGTGCGCGGAGACAGTCGACTGCGACAGGCCGCAGCGTTTATCGATTTGTCCGCAGCAGACGCCGAAGTCGGTGCTGTGCTCTTGATCGGGAAAGGCGGTCGCGGGGTCTTTCAGCCAGTTGAGGATGTCTCGCCGTACTGGGTGTGCCAGGGCTTTTATTATTTCGTCGAGGTCAATGGTGGACATGGCAGTGCTCGGGTTGGGTACAACGTTATATCGCGATGAAGCGAACTTTAAATCGGTATTTCGCGATATACCAATATGATTTTGATCTGATGCCAGCATAAATCGGTATATCGAGTTATAACGATATGTTAGGTGCGGTGCTAAGCTATGCACCATGAACTATCTCGCACATCTTCACCTCGGTGGCCAGCGTCCCGGTCAATTGCTCGGCAGTTTGTATGGCGATTTTGTCAAAGGCCGGCTGCACGGGCAGTTCAACCCGGAGATCGAGCACGCCATCACCCTGCATCGACACATCGATGCGTTCACCGACCGCCATGTGCTGGTGGATGTCGCGTTGTCGCGATTTACCCTGACCCGGCGGCGTTATGCCGGGATCGTGCTCGATGTGTTTTTCGACCACTGCCTGGCGCGGGATTGGGCGCTGTACGCCGACTCATCGCTTGCGCATTTCACCGCGGATGTTTACCGGGTGCTTGCCGCCGAACCACAGTTGCCGGGGCGGTTGGCGCAGATCGCGCCGTACATGGCCGCGGACGACTGGTTGGGTTCGTACCGGGAGTTTGCGGTGCTGGATCAAGTGTTGCGCGGGATCTCGCGACGCTTGTCGCGTCCGGAAGAACTGGCGGCGGCGATGCAGGAACTGGAACGGTTGTATGAGCCGTTGAGTGAGGACTTTCGGTTGTTCTATCCGCAGCTCCAGGTGTTTGCGCAAAGCCAACTGACAGTGCAGCGCTAATGTGGGAGAGCACCGCCCGGCGCTCTCCCACAGAGTTTTTTGTACCCGCTGGGAGCCTGTGTCAGGCGGCGATGGCCGGGCGCGAAGGGACGGGCTGTGCTGGTTTTGGAACTTCACCGAACAACACCTTTTGCACCGCCTGCTGTGCGGCGAACGCCAGTGCCGCCCGTTCCTGGCCGTGGCAGGCAATCGGTTTGAGCAGGTGGATGTGCACGTCGCCCTGATCGTTGGCGAACAGGCGCATCAGATGTGAAAGCAGATCGTCGTCACCGATGAAGGGGGCCAGTGTGTCGATCTGACCATCACGCAGATAACGAATGGCCACCGGTTGCAGCGCCACGTCCGCGTCGATGGCCGCCGACAACAAACGGCCATGGAAGGTGCGCAACGAGCGACCATCGGTGGTCGTGCCCTCCGGGAATATCACCAGCGGGTGTTGGCGCTCCAGGTGGCGACTCATCTGTTTGCGCACCAGTTGGCTGTCACCCGCGCCCCGGCGAATGAACAGGCTGCCGGCCTTGGCCGCGAGCCAGCCGGCAACCGGCCAGGTGCGCACTTCGGCCTTGGACAGGAACGACAGGGGCGTGAGCATGCCCAGCAAGGGAATGTCGGTCCAGGACACGTGGTTGCTGATCCAGAGCATCGGCCGTTGCGGCACGTCACCGTGCACCGTGACGCGAAACGGCAGGGCATTGCTCAGGCGGGTCATGAAAAAGCGCGACCAGCGTTGGCGCCGCACCATGGAGTTGGCCAGGCCCAGGCGTTCGAACAGGCCGAACAGCGCCGCCATGCTCAGGCCCAGCGCCACCACCAGTAGCACCCGCGCTATCCGCGCGTACACCCGCAGGCGGCTCATCATACGGCCGCCTTGAAGTGCTTGGCGTAACGTGGACATAACTCATCGCGCTTGAGCAGAATGAACACGTCGGCGACCTGGAAGTCCTCGTCCCAGCACGGTTCGCCACAGATCTTCGCGCCCAGGCGCATGTAGGCCTTGAGCAGTGGAGGCATTTCGGCGATCACGTTGGACGGGATGTCGAGGTTCGGCAGAGGCTTCTTCGGCTCGGCGCGCAGGTGCTCGGTGCACAGGTAGCGTTCGCGCAGGCGCTGCATGATCGCCTGGGCCTGGATCCCGCCGTCCTGCATCGGAATGCTCGCGCAACCCATCAGGTAGCTGTAGCCGCCCTGGTTCAGCACTTCGGCCAGTTCGCCCCACAGGACTGCGATGGTGCCACCGTTGCGGTAGGCCGGGTCGACGCAGGTCCGCCCGATCTCCAGGATCGGGCCTTGCAGGTGCACCAGGCCATGCAGGCTGAATTCTTCTTCGCTGTAGAAACGCCCCAGGTTGCTGGCGGCCTGGTGGTCGAGCAGACGGGTGGTGGCCACCAGGCGCCCGGTGTTCAAGTCACGGACTCCGATGTGGGTGCAGTGAACATCATAGTCATCCATGTCCAGACCCCGTTCCGCGCCTTTGAGTTTGGCGTTGAACTCGCCGCTGAATACGCTGAAACGCAGGGCCTGGGCTTGCTGCAGTGCCTGGGGGCCGATCAGGCGTTCGGCTTGCAGGCGGCGTTCAGTGCCGGTGTCGCTGATGCGTGCGATCTGAGTCATTGCGAGTCTCCGTACGGGCTGCGCACCCATCGTGGGTTGCAGTCGATCGACTTTGTTGTGCAAAGTCAGGCTATGTAGCCCCGGTGTCATCGCCATGAAGTTTTGGTGATGCTTGTGTGACAGCCCTTGAGGACCCCGTTATGCCTTGGCAAGCCCTGTTGAACTGCACTGCGCGACTGCCCGCAAACCCTGACCTGGCCGAGGGTTACGCGAATTTGCTGGACGTCCTGGGCGGGGTCTCGCCCTTCGAGTTGGCGGTGCACGGCGGGCGCATGATGGCGACGCCGGGGCTGGCCTTCCTGGTGGGGTACCAGGCCGCGTTGCGCATGTTATGGCCCAGCGCACCGCACAGTCTGGGTGCCTTGTGTGCGACCGAACAGCGCAGCCTGCGACCGGCCGACATGCAAACCCGCCTGGTCGACTTGCGCTTGAGCGGGCGCAAGGATTTCGTTACCGCGGGCAATGCGGCGGACTGGATGCTGGTGGCAGCGCGCAGCGAGGAGGCGGGCGAGTCTCCCCGCCTGAGCCTGGCGGTGGTGTACCGCGGAGAGTCCGGCGTCCGGGTGGAAAAATTGCCGGCGATACCGTTGATGCCGGACATCAGCCACGGTCGGCTGTACCTCGAAAATGCCGCCTGTGAACTGTTGGCCGGCGATGGCTGGGATGCCTACGTCAAGCCTTTCAGGACCCTCGAAGACCTCTATGTGCTCAGCGCCATGAGCGCTTGGCTGTATGGTGTCGGCCAGGACTGTGGCTGGACGCAATCGCTGCAACTGCAGTTGCTGGCGCTGCTGGCCGGGTGCGCGGAAGCCGGTCGCCAGCCACCCGACAGCAGCGCCGGCCATGTGCTGCTGGGTGGTTTGTTTGCGCAGTTTGACGGTTTGAAGGTGGCGCTCAATGCAGCCTTTGCCGCTGGCCCCGCCGAGTGGGCGGCGCTGTGGGTAAGGGATCAGGCGGTGCTGGATCTGGCGGCGGGCGCCAGGGCCAAGCGGCTGGCCAAGGCGTTGGTGGATGTTTCGTTGAAGTGACGGGCAGGATCGCGGGCCACCTGATTTCGAACTGTCATTGATCTCGACTAGGCTCAGCAGATTCAATTCGCCGAGCCCTCGTCATGTTCAAAGGCTTGTCCCTGCTGTTGATGCTGTTGGTCAGCTGTTCGGTGTGCGCCGAAAGCTGGCCCACCGATCAATGGCCACCTGGCCCCAAGGTCAGCGGGCCTGCGCTTCAAGCGCTGGAGGAGTACGCCTTCACTCCTCGGGACGACGTCTCCCGCAAAGGCATTCGCACCGATGCCTTGCTGGTGATTCGCGACGGTCAGTTGATTTACGAGCGCTACGCCGCCCCCTCGACCGCCGACACCCCGCACCTGACCTGGTCGGTCAGCAAGAGCCTGCTGGCCGCCCTGCTGGGGGTGGCCTATGGCGAAGGGTTGTTGCGGTTGCAGGACCCGGTCGCGAAGTTTTATCCGCCGATGCAGCGTCATCCGGGCGTGACCCTTGCCGATCTGCTGCACTGGGCATCGGGGCTGGATTGGCAGGAAGATTACGAGTACGCACCGCTGAACTCTTCCGTGGTGGCCATGCTGTATACCCGCGGTCACGCCGACATGGCCGCCTTTACGGCCGGCCATGATCCGTTCAGCCCGCCGGGCCAGCACTTTCGTTACTCCAGCGGTGACAGCAATCTGTTGGCCGCCGCGCTCAAGGCCATGGTGGGGGCGCAACGTTATGCCGACTATCCCTGGCGTGTGCTGTTCGAGCCGCTGGGGATCCGCAGCGCCGTGTGGGAAACCGATGCCAGCGGCACTTTTGTTGCTTCGTCCTATGTCTACATGACGGCCCGTGACCTGGCGCGTATCGGCCTGCTGATGCAGCGCAACGGTCGTTGGGGCGAGCGCCAGTTGCTGCCCAGGGACTGGGTCGCGTTCAGCCTCCAGCCATTCGCCGGGTACCGGGCCCATCAGGACGCTGCGGTACCGGGGGGGCATTGGTGGCTTAACCGAGCGGTTGATGGCGCGCCAAGCCCTTGGCCGGACGCGCCCGAAGAGACCTTCGCCGCCCTCGGGCACTGGGGGCAGGCGCTGTATGTGCTGCCCGGTGAAAACCTGGTGATCGTGCGCTATGGCGATGACCGTGATGGCAGTTATCGGCACAACGAATTGCTCAAGCGCGCGCGGGCGGCCTTTGCGCAGAAGGCGCAGCCATGATGCGCGGTTTCGTTCGTCGTCGACCCTGGCTCACGTTGATGTGGGTAGCGATGGTCGTGCTGCTGGGGTGGGGCTGGCAGCAGCGGGTCGCATTATGGGCGTTCCCGGACATCATCAGCGCCTACACCGCCAAGGAGTATTGTTCGTGTCGCTATGTGGCCCATCAGCCGGCGGACTATTGCCTGGGTTATGTGAAGCAGTACGTGCCCATCAACGGATTCATCGATGACACCGAGCATAAGCGGGTCACGGCCAGTGGCATGGGGCGCAGCAACACGGCGGCCTGGCTCGGTGCGCGTCAGGGCTGCCGCCTGATGCCCTAGCTCTTTTGCCCGGCGCTGTTTGCAAGCGCCTCGACTCAGGCTAAGGTTCGGCTCAGGTTTACTTGCCCATGAGTTTCTATGTTCAAGCGGTTCTGCTGCACCTCCCTGGCCTGCTTGCCGTTGCTGTTTGCAACCATGCCGGCCCACGCCAACTGGTATCTGGACGGTGAGTCTTCACGGCTGTCGTTCGTTTCCACCAAGAACGCCAATATCTCCGAAGTTCAGCGCTTTCTGGTGCTGCACGGTAAGGTCGATCCCAAGGGCCTGGCGCAAGTCGAGGTCGAGTTGGAGTCGATCAACAGCGGCATTCCGCTACGCGATGAGCGCATGCGCAAGGAGCTGTTCGAGATTCAGACCTTTCCCGAAGCCCTGATCACGGCACAGATCGATCTGCGACCGATCAACGATCTGGCCCCCGGCGCGCAGCTGGAGTTGCGCTTGCCGCTGACCGTCAGCCTTCACGGCCAACAACACCAGTACAACGCCGAGCTGTTGGCGACCCGTCTGGATGACCGGCGCTTTCAAGTGGTCACCCTTGAGCCCGTGGTCATCAGCGCCGAGGATTTCAACCTCGCCCCGGGGCTGGAGCGCTTGCGCCAGGTTGCCGGTCTGTCGGCGATCAGCCTGTCGGTACCGGTGGGCGCGGTACTGATTTTTACGGCGCGCTGACATGCGCGGCGCAGTGTTCCCCTGGCGCGATGGCAACCGTTACGAGCTGCTGATCGACGGTCCGCAGTTTTTTCCACGAATGCTGGTGGCGATTGCCCGCGCCCAAGAGCAAGTCGAACTGGAGCTCTATCTGGTGGAGGCGGGGGCGTGTGCCGAGGCCATGGTCCAGGCGCTGGTGCAGGCCGCCGAGCGCGGCGTGCGGGTGCGCTGCCTGTTCGATGACTATGGCAGCCTGGCGTTTACCCTGAGCTTGCGCCAACGGCTGATGGCCGCCGGTGTCGAGTTGCGGTTTTACAATCGCCTGAACTGGCGGCGCTGGTTGGGCAACTTCTACCGCGATCACCGCAAATTGCTATTGGTCGATCAGACGCTGGCGGTGGTCGGTGGTACCGGTGTCACGGATGAGTTCTGGACGCCGGGTCACGACACCAGCGAGTGGCATGAGGTCATGGTGGAAATCAGCGGCCCCCTGGTGCTCGACTGGCAGTTGCTGTTTGACCGGCAATGGATCGCCAACCGCCACCGTCGAGCCTGGAAACCCTCCCCACACTTCGGTTTGCCGCGCCTGCCCCGGGTGCCGTCAGCGGGGCAGGGCATGGGCCGGGTGGCGTACGCCGACGCCGGTCAACACCGGGACATCCTGCAGTCGCTGTTCCGTGCCTTGAACAGCGGTCAACAGCGGATCTGGCTGGCTACGCCGTATTTCCTGCCGACCTGGAAGGTTCGTCGTTCGCTGCGCAAGGCCGCCGCACGGGGCATCGATGTACGCCTGTTACTCACCGGGCCGCGTACCGATCACCCATCGGTGCGTTACGCCGGGCATCGCTACTACCCAAGGCTACTCAAGGCCGGCGTGAAAATTTTCGAGTACCAGCCGTGTTTTCTGCACCTGAAGATGGTCCTGGTGGATGACTGGGTCAGCATCGGCTCGTGCAATTTCGATCACTGGAATCTGCGCTTCAACCTGGAAGCCAATCTGGAGGCCATCGACCCGGCGCTGACGCTGGCGGTGGCGACGAGCTTCGAGAATGACTTCGCCTTGAGTCAGCGGGTCAGCCTTGAGGAATGGCAACGGCGACCGTTGTGGAAACGGGTCAAGCAGCGGGTGTGGGGATGGGTGGACCGGGTGGTGGTCAATCTGCTGGATCGGCGGGGCTGAACTCAGCCTCCCAAACACCGCAAGCCAGTGGGGAGTCATGGTCTCGGTCGCATGGCTGCTTTGTCAGGCGCGGAGATGCTGAACACGTGTCCCGTGGCGAGCGAGCTTGCTCGCGCTGGGCTGCGCAGCAGCCCCAAAACCGGTCACCGAGTGTTGCCTGAAAGACTGCGATCGTCTTGTTGGGGGCGCTTCGCGCACCAGCGCGAGCAAGCTCGCTCGCCACGGAAACGAACGGCGTGAGTACATCGGCGGTCATTGTAGGAGCGAGCAAGCTCGCTCCTACCGTTGATGTGCGTTAAAGCAACTCGAAGCTCTGTTGCGTCACGTCCGCGGAGTCGAGGCCGATCTGCACGTTGAACGTGCCAGGTTCTGCCGCGTACTGGAGTTGGTTGTTGTAGAACTTCAGGTCGCTCTCTTCGATGTTGAAGTGAATGACTTTCTGTTCCCCGGCCTTGAGCATCACTTTCTGGAAGTTTTTCAGTTCCTTGATCGGACGGATCATCGAGCCGGTGACATCCTGGAGGTACAACTGCACCACGGTTTCGCCGTCGCGCTTGCCGGTGTTCTTGACGGTGACGCGGGCATCGATCTTTCCGGTCTTGTTCAGTGTGGTCGACGACAGGGCCATGTCCGCCAGGCTGAAGCGGGTGTAGCTCAGGCCGTAGCCAAACGGATACAGGGGGCCGGTGGTGTCATCGAAGTATTGCGAGGTGTAGTTGCCCGGTTTGCCGGGGGTAAACGGGCGGCCGATGGTCAGGTGGTTGTAGTAGGTCGGAATCTGCCCCACCGAACGCGGGAAGCTGATAGGCAGCTTGCCGGACGGGTTGTAGTCGCCGAACAGCACGTCCGCGATGGCGTTGCCGCCTTCGGTGCCACTGAACCAGGTTTCGAGGATCGCATCGGCCTGTTCGTTTTCTTCGAGAATCGTCAGTGGACGGCCGTTCATCAGCACCAGTACCAGCGGTTTGCCGGTGGCCTTGAGGGCCTTGATCAGGTCGCGCTGGTTGCTCGGGATATTCAGGTCGGTGCGGCTCGACGACTCGTGGGACATGCCACGGGATTCGCCCACGGCCGCGACGATGACGTCAGCCTTCTGCGCGGCTTTCACCGCTTCGTCGATCATGACCTGCGCCGAACGCGGATCGTCGACCACTTCCGGGGCATCGAAGTTGAGGAAGTTCAGGTAGTCGACAACCTTCTTGTCCGAGGTGATGTTGGCGCCACGGGCGTAGGCCAGAGTGGCCTGATCACCGAGGGCACGGGTCATGCCATCGAACAGGGTGACCGACTGCGCCGGTCGACCGGCCGCCGCCCAACTGCCCATCATGTCGATCGGCGCCTTGGCCAGCGGGCCGACCAGGACGATCTTCGCGGTTTTCTTCAGCGGCAGGGTTTCGTTGTGGTTCTTCAGCAACACCATGCTGCGCCGGGCGACGTCACGGGCTTCGGCACGATGCATGCGGCTCTCGGCATAGGTGTCGAGCGGATCGTCCTCGGCCTTGCCAATGCGCAGGTACGGGTCCTTGAACAGGCCCATGTCGTACTTGGCGCCGAGCACTTCACGCACCGCGCTATCGATGTCGCTCTGCTGGATTTCGCCGGACTTGAGCAGGCTTGGCAGTTCGGTAGAGTAGAGCTTGTCGTTCATGCTCATGGCGATGCCGGCCTTGATCGCCAGCTTCGCCGCTTCACGACCGTCGCGGGCCACGCCGTGATTGATCAGCTCGAAAATTGCGCCGTGGTCACTGACCGCCAGCCCTTTGAAGCCCCACTCCTTGCGCAGCAGGTCCTTCATCAGCCAGGTGTTGGCGGTGGCCGGTACGCCGTTGATCGAGTTCAGGGCCACCATCACGCCACCCGCGCCAGCATCAATCGCGGCGCGGTAGGGCGGCAGGTAGTCCTGGTACATTTTGGCCGGGCTCATGTCCACGATGTTGTAGTCGCGACCGCCTTCCACCGCGCCATACAAGGCAAAGTGCTTGACGCTGGCCATGATGTTCTCGGCGCCGATCAGGCCGGTGCCCTGGTAGGCCTTGACCATCACCTGGGCGATGCGCGACACCAGGTAGGTGTCCTCGCCAAACCCTTCAGAGGTACGGCCCCAGCGGGGGTCGCGGGAGATGTCGACCATGGGCGCGAAGGTGATGTCGAGGCTGTCGGCGGCGGCTTCTTTTGCAGCAATGCGTCCGCTCAGGCCAATGGCGTCCATGTCCCAGCTCGAGGCCAGGGCCAGGGGGATCGGGAAAATCGTCCGGTGGCCGTGGATCACGTCATAGGCAAAGAACATCGGGATTTTCAGTCGGCTGCGCATGGCCGCGTCCTGCATCGGACGGTTTTCCGGGCGGATGATCGAGTTGAACGTACCGCCGATCTTACCGGCGGCGATTTCCTGGCGGATCAGCTCGCGGGGCATTTCCGGGCCGATGCTGATCAGGCGCAATTGGCCGATCTTTTCGTCCAGGGTCATCTGCTTCATCAGGTTGCTGACGAAAGCGTCCTTGTTTTCAATCGGGGCAGGCTTTGTGTCGGCCAATACCGAGTGACTGGCCAGGCCGATGGTCAGGCCCAGCAAACACAGCTTCTTCATGAATAGTTTTCTCAAAAGCCCAAGCGACGGCAGTGAATACGCATCGGTCAGCCAAAATTTAGGGAGCGACTATTGTTGTTCGGGTAAATACCGCAAACTTCGGAACTCGCGCTGGGCACCTTTTAGCCGATTGGCTCGATGCAATCCAGTGGCGGGGGCAGATTATGCCCCAAGAGACAGCAATGAAGGATTGCGGGCTATTTCCATCGCGCAGGGCAAGGGAGCATCACTCAGATGAATGAACAACAGCGCTATCGCTCGGGCTGGCAAGTGGCGGTCCTGATGCTGCTGACAGCGGTTCTGTCCGGCTGCGGCATCAACACCATTCCGACCCTCGACGAGCAGGCCAAGGCGGCCTGGTCGCAAGTGCAGAACCAGTACCAGCGTCGCGCCGATCTGATTCCCAATCTGGTGGAGACGGTCAAGGGGTATGCCAAGCATGAACAGGACACCCTGACCGCGGTCATCGAGGCCCGGGCCAAGGCCACCGCCATCCAGGTGGACGCCAGCACCCTCGACAACCCGGAAAAGCTCAAGCAGTTCCAGCAGGCCCAGGATCAACTCAGCGGCGCCTTGAGCCGCTTGATGGTGGTGTCCGAGCGCTACCCGGACCTGAAGGCCAACCAGAACTTCCTGGCGCTGCAATCGCAACTCGAAGGCACGGAAAACCGCATCGGTGTGGCGCGTCGTGATTTCATCCTCGCAGTGCAGAAGTACAACACTGAAATTCGCACCTTTCCGGGCCGTCTTTGGCACAGCGTGATGTACAGCGACTTGCCGTTGCGCGAGACCTTCGAGGCCACCAGCCCGGATGCCGATAAAGCCCCGCAAGTGAAGTTCTGACAGGCGCAGGCTCCCGGCGGTGATACGCGTGCCGTCGGGATACACCCCAATTCACGAGGGATGAGGTGCCCATGCGCGTCTTGAAAATGAGCCTGGTGCTGGTGCTCTGGGTGTTTGCCATCACCGCGCAGGCCGAGCTCAAGTTCCCGGCATTGACCGGGCGGGTGGTGGACAACGCCCAACTGATCGAGCCATCAGTGCGCGAGCAATTGAGCCAGCAACTCCAGGCTCATGAGCAGGCCACGGGTGAGCAGTTGGTGGTGGTGACGTTATCCGATCTGCAAGGCACCAGCATCGATGACTACGGTTATCAGCTGGGACGTTACTGGGGAATCGGGCAGAAGGACAAGAATAACGGCGCCTTGCTGATCGTTGCACGGGATGAGCGCAAGCTGCGTATCGAAGTCGGCTATGGCCTGGAAGACCGACTGACCGATGCGCAGAGTTCGGTGATCATCAACCAGGTGATCACGCCAGCGTTCAAGACCGGGAATTTCAGCAAGGGCATCAGCGACGGTGTGTCGGCGATGCTGGTGGTACTGGGTGGCAGCCCGCTGGATGAACCGACCACGGCTTACGACTCGGGCGAGCAGCGCGGCGGTGACTTTGTCGCGCAGCATCCGGGCGTGTTTGTATTTCTGGTCCTGCTGTTTATCCTCACCCTGTTTGTTTGCCAGATGCTCGGCATCCTGCCCAGTGGCGGCGGTCGCGGGGGATCGGGCGGGTTTGGCGGTGGCGGCTTTGGCGGCGGCTCGGGAGGGGGTGGCGGCTTCAGCGGCGGTGGGGGCAGTTTCGGTGGCGGCGGTTCGTCGGGCGGCTGGTGAAAACAACAATGAACGAGCATTCAAAACCATGGCACTACTGAGTGAGTACGAACAGCGTCAGGTCGCCGAGGCGATAGCCCGGGTCGAACGCGACACCGACGCTGAGCTGGTCACCGTGCTGGCGGCCCGGGCCGACGACTACACTTACATTCCGCTGTTGTGGGCCAGCCTGGTGGCGCTGGTCGTGCCGGGAATCGTGCACTACCTTTCCGGCTGGCTGAGTATGCACACGCTGTTGCTGGTGCAGTGGGCAAGCTTCATCGTCTTGTGCCTGGTGTTCCGGATCCCGTCGATCACCACGCACTTGATCCCGCGTTCAGTGCGCCATTGGCGTGCTTCTAACCTGGCACGCCGGCAGTTTCTGGAGCAAAACCTGCACCACACCGTGGGCAGTACCGGCATGCTGATTTTCGTCTGCGAGGCCGAGCGTTATGTGGAAATCCTGGTGGACGAGGGGATCTCCAGGCGCCTGGACAACACCAACTGGGACGCCATCGTCGCGACCTTCACCCAGCAAGTGAAGCAGGGGCAGACATTGCAGGGCTTCGTGAACTGCATCGAGGCCTGTGGCGAGTTGCTCAAGGTGCATGTACCGGTGACCCATGTGCGTAACGAACTACCCAATCGCCTGGTAGTGCTCGACTAGGTTCTGTAGGTTTCCACGCTACAACGGGCGCTCGTTGCCCGGGCGCCGCCCGATCTCCACCCTCTCTCTTTATCCGGGAACGCCCTGACCACAGGGGTTCCGACGTAGAGGGAGTTCATGTCATGTCAACACATCAACCACTCGATTCTGTTGGCTGTGCGGCCTCTGCAGGTGAGGCAAAACCTGCGCCGGTCATGCTGACCGCCAAAGAGACGCAAGCGCTGCTGTGGTGCTCTCGGGGGAAAACCTCCTGGGAGATCGCCAGGATTCAGAATTGCTCGGAAACCACGATCAACTTTCACTTCAATAACATTCGCCGCAAGTTCGCGGTGACGTCTCGCAGTGCCGCCTTGTTCAAGGCCATTGAAGGGGGGGTGATTACTGTCGCCAGTGCGCGCAGGCGAGGTGCCCATGAGCCTGACTGATTCGGCCTATAACAGTGTCAGTGGCCTGTTGCTGGGCTTGGGCATGGCGGCGACATTGCCCGTGATTGATGGCGAGGCACTGTTTGGCGCCACTCTCGGCGCCTGGCTGGTGACGACCACACGCAGTGACTTCAAGGCCTGGCAACGCATTGCTTCATTGATGTTGTCAGCGGGGGTGGGCTACCTGTTCACCCCCGTGGCGTTGTCGCTGGCGCCCTTTCTGACCGGCGGCGTGACGGCATTCCTGTGCGCGCTGATCGTCATTCCGATCAGTATCAAAATAATGCAGTGGGTCGACGGGGCCGGTATCGCGGAGATTATCCGGCATTTGAGGGGGCGAGGATGATGGCGGGAGGGATGCTTGTTCTAGTCTGCATCACCGCCTCGGCGCATTTGCTCAGCGCATTCAGGCTGGCCTGTTACCCGCGCGACGAAGAGCACCACTGCTGGCGAGACAGGCTATTGACCAGTCTGTGCGGGGGGATACTCTGCCTGGCCGGTATCGATGTAATGCTGGCACTTCAGCCGGTGAGCAAATGGCACACGTTAATCAGCGTTTTATTATGTGCTCTGATTATTCGTAGCGGTGGAAACATTGTTGTCTTATGGCGTGCCTTGAAGTGATAAGGGTTGAGTGGTTTATGACTTCATGTGTCACCGAAGGTGTGAGATGTTGAAAGATGCGAGGCAATCTCCGCAAGCTTTAGTTCCAGTTCGCGCAGGCGCTTTTTTTCTTCCAGTGCACTTTGTATCGCGCAGCGATCATCTTCATTGAGTAATCGCCATAGCGCGAGAATCGTATGTTCGCGTGTTGTACTGGCTTGAGTGTGTTCAGTGTGGTTGGCATGCGCTTGCCGTTGTATGGGGCCTTGACCTAACAGCAGCCAGTCCAGGGATACATCTCGTGCTTGCGCTATGTCTACGCATAATGCGTACGGAATGCTGTCGCGTCCTTTCCAGCTGCTGAGGGTTTGAGGGCTGACCTGCAATGCAGAAGACAAAGAGGTATCGGTTATTGTACCGGTAATTTGCTTCAATCGAGCGAGGACAGCTTGTGATTTTTTGCTACGCAATTTGAGCCTCTTCCTTTTGACATATGTTTTTCGAGTGCCTAACTTATGCGAAATGAGTACTTTTTATGGGTGATCAACTATCAACTATGAATCAGAAGAATACGATGACGAAGCTTCCTAATAGTATCAGGGGGATTTCCTACGAGCTTGGCTCATATCAATTGTGCGTCTGCTTACTGCACTTCCTTATGTCTGGCAGACGTTTTTCGTATCACCGGGCAAGGCCCATCAATGCGTCAGGCAGTATTGTGTTTGATCAAGTTGATTGCCACCAGATGACAATCGGGAGTCAAGCATGAGTACCTACAAAATGGTCTGTCCCCATTGCCTGAGCAGGATGCGCATCCGAACCAGCGAGGGCCGTCATATTTTCTTGCGGGTGGCGTATTTGCAATGCACCTCGGAAGCCTGTGGCTGGTCGGTGCGGGCGGAGTTCGAGATGACCCATGAACTGTCGCCCAGCGGCATGCCCAACCCGGCCGTGCACTTGCCTTGCGCCGGACCCGACCTGCGTCGCGCCGCGCGACCTGTTGTGGTGAGCGAACCATCGATGGAAGCACCTGTGGAGTCGTGAGCATGAAGGCAATCGATGAATATCCGGATGTGCATGAGGAATTGTTGGACATTGCCCAGGCGTTTCTGGCTAGGTATGAGGGCGATGGTTTCATTGATGACCAGGTGCTGTTCTGTCGCGCAGTGAAGCACTTGCAGAGCGTCGACGTGCCGATGCATCTGGCGGAGAGGCTGGTGAGCCATGCCTACGGAATACTCAAGTCCAGCCACGATCGCCGACGCCTGGATATCGCGGCCAGTTCCGAAACCGTGGCGGTGGTTACTGATCCGGCCAGCGGCCTGACCTGGGCGGTGCCGGTGGGGCTGATTGTCAAATACGTGATCAACGCCCCTGCCAATCGTAAACTCCGGTTGGTGGAACCCTGAGGCTTTTTGGCCGAGTCATCAGGTCCTGGATCGCGCTTGCCGGACCTGATGAAAAATAACCCCGTGCCCTAAACCGTTATCCCCCCTAAAATACCGCCATTCCCCCGATTCGTACCGCCCGAGGCGCTTCTTACATGTCCGTTACTGCAACTCCCGCCAGCCTCACGCCGGATCATCACGCGCAGTTCATCGACCTGTTGACCAGCAGCCTGGCGCAGAGCGCGTTCATCAAATTGGTGTTGGCCAAGTATGTCGGTGACGAAATGGACTTGCAGCGCATCATCGTCAAGCAACTGAGCGTCAAGGATCAGCCGTGCCTGTCCTTCGTCTATCGCTACAAGACCCGCGACATTACCAAGAACTTCCCCGTGGAAGAGGGCGTGGCAACGATTGCCGGGCTGTTGCCGCAGTCGTTCAAGAACGCCCATCTGCTGTCGCTGACCGATGAAGCCCAGCTTGAGTACAGCAAGAAGGGCAAGAGCTCGCTGTTCAAGAGCAAGCCGCAGCAACTGCGTGAGGTGCCTTCGGCGGACCACAATCGCGAGAAAAACCGTTTCCTGGACTTGAACCGGCCGTTCCTCTCCGACCTGGGCGTGACCAACAAGCAGCACGAGTTGATCCCGGCGATGTCGCGCAAGTGGAAGCAGATCAACAAGTTCATTGAAGTGTTCAGCCATGCACTGACCTCCTCACCGCTGGCGCTGGACAAGCCGGTACAGGTGGCGGATTTCGGCTCGGGCAAGGGCTACCTGACCTTCGCCATTCACGATTACCTGCGCAATACCTTGAAGGCTGAAGGCGTGGTGACCGGCGTTGAGTTGCGTGAAGACATGGTCAGCCTGTGCAACGCCGCGGCCGCGCGCCTGGAGCATCCGGGGCTGGTGTTCAAGTGCGGTGACGTGCGCAGCGTGGCGCCCAGTGAGCTGGACGTGATGATTGCTCTGCATGCCTGCGATATCGCCACGGATTACGCGATCCATACCGGCATCCGTTCGGGCGCGTCGATCATCATGTGCTCGCCGTGCTGCCACAAGCAGATTCGCCTGCAAATCCAGAGCCCGGCACTGCTCAAGCCGATGCTGCAATACGGTTTGCACCTTGGCCAACAGGCAGAGATGGTCACTGACAGCCTGCGGGCGCTGTTCCTTGAAGCCTGCGGTTATGAAACCAAGGTCTTCGAGTTCATCTCCCTGGACCATACCAACAAGAACAAGATGATCCTGGCGGTCAAGCGTGCCGAACCGGTGGATCCGGCCCAGCTGTTGGTGAAAATCCAGGAGCTCAAGGCGTTCTATCACATCAGCGAACATTGCCTGGAAACCCTGCTGCGGGCTGACGGCTACCTGGCGTGATGCCCGCTCGTGTGGCTACGCCGTGGCCGCGCGCGCTGGCCGTATCGCGGTCTTGCGTCCCAACACCACCGTCACGATCACCCCGGCGGCGAACAACCAGGTGATCGGCTGGACCTGTTCGCCAAAGAACAGTGCCGAGAACGCGATGGTGAAGAAGATCTGCAGCAACTGGATCTGACTGACCCGGGCAATGCCACCCATGGCCAGCCCGGCATACCAGGCAAAAAAACCGATGAACTGCGAGAACAGTGACACGTAGCCAAAGGCCCACCAGGTCTTGGCGGAAATCTCGCCCTGATGCTGCAAGGCCAGGTACAACACGGGGCCGATCAACAGGGGAGTCGACAGTACCAGTGCCCAGCAGATCACTTGCCAGCCGCCCATCTCCCTGGCCAGGCGACCACCTTCGGCATAACCCAGCCCACCGACGGCAATGGCTGCGAGCATGAGCCAGTCACCGGCCTGAATACTCCCGGCGCCGCTGATCAGCGCGTAACCCAGTACCAGTGCGCTGCCCAATGCGGCACAGGCCCAGAAGGCTTTCGACGGGCGTTCATGGGACAGCCAGGCGGCATACAGCGCCACGCACAGCGGTTGCAGGCCATTGACCAGGGCACCGTGGGACGCCGGCAGGGTTTGCATGGCCCAGGCCGAGAGCACGGGAAACCCGAGAATCACCCCGGCGATCACTAGCGACAGACCTTTGACCTGCCGCCAGGTGGGCCATTTTTCCCGGTTCCACAGTAACAACACGGCCGCTGGAATCGCCGCGAACAGCGCGCGGCCCAGACCGTTGAGCAGCGGGTGCAGTTCTTGCACGACGATCCGGGTGAAGGGCAGGGTCAGGCTGAAGATGATGACGCCGAGCAGGCCCAGGAGCATGCCGGTATTTTCGCGTGAGGACATGACGGCAACCAGAAGCGAAGGGGGTGGGAGATGCCTTCATCTAGCCACAAACCGTGCAGGCTGCGCTGTTACAGTCAGGTGCAGAGTTATCCGTACAGTTTTGACGTGCACCGATCATGTGGCGAGGGCGCTTGCTCCCGCTCGGTGGCGCAGCCGCCATAACGCTGCATGCGGCCTACCTGACACATCTTGTTGGTTGTATTGGGACTGCTACGCAGTCCAGCGCGAGCAAGCTCGCTCGCCACAGAAAACTCTGTGGTTCATAAATCGTGTGCAGCACTACGTAGTAGCTGGTTATTACCCACCCCCGCCTGATCGGGACTACCTTGAATACTCCGTTGTGCCCACGATTCATCCAGAGGAGTCCTCCCCATGGCTGCGAAAAAGATTCTGATGCTGGTTGGCGATTACGTCGAAGACTACGAAGTGATGGTGCCGTTCCAGGCACTGCTGATGGTCGGTCACACGGTACACGCGGTGTGCCCGGACAAAACCGCCGGGCAGACTGTGCGCACCGCGATCCACGACTTTGAAGGCGACCAGACCTACAGCGAAAAACCCGGTCACCTGTTCGCCCTGAACTTTGACTTCGCCAAGGTCGACGCCGCGGACTACGACGCGTTGCTGGTGCCCGGTGGTCGCGCGCCTGAGTACCTGCGCTTGAACGACAAGGTCCTGCAACTGGTGCAAGCCTTCGACCAGGCCGCAAAACCGATTGCCGCGGTCTGCCACGGTGCGCAATTGCTGGCGGCGGCGGGGATTCTGGAAGGGCGCGAATGCAGCGCGTATCCGGCCTGTGCACCGGAAGTACGGCTGGCCGGTGGCACGTTCATCGACATCCCGGTGACGCAAGGCCACGTTCAGGGCAATCTGGCGACGGCACCTGCCTGGCCGGCGCACCCGAGCTGGCTGGCCGGGTTCCTCGGTCTGCTGGGCACGACCATCACCTTGTAAGCGGAGGCCTGCGCATGTGCGAGCTCTATGTCAAAGCCGACCCGATTCTGTACGAGTCACGCTCGCGCTCACTGCGCATCTGCGGGGTGGTGACCACGCTGCGCCTGGAAAACCAGTTCTGGGACATTCTCAGCGAGATCGCTGAAATGGATGGCATGACCACCAATCAGTTGATCGCCAAGCTCTATGAAGAGGTGATGGACTATCGAGGTGAAGTGGTGAACTTCGCCTCGTTCCTGCGGGTCAGTTGCACCCGTTACCTGAGTCAGCGGCGGGAGCAGGCGCCCGGGTTGTCAGTGGTGCGTGCGGCGGTCAAATAATCTTGCGGGCCTCTGTGTCGGGAGGCCCGCCATGGCTATCTGAACTCCCGCGCACCGGCACCCGGAAATTTGAACTGGCTAAACGCCGAGGAAGGGCTTTACTTCAGAGTCGTAATCCCCCGCCATTTCAATCGACAGGAGCAGACGCATGTCTGGATGGTATGAGTTGAGTAAAAGCAGCAATGGCCAATTCCGCTTCGTGCTGAAAGCGGCCAACGCCGAAACCATTCTCACCAGCGAGCTTTACACCACGCGTACCGCCGCCGACAACGGCATCGCCTCGGTGCAGACCAATAGCCCATTGGATGATCGCTACGAGAAAAAAGCCACCAAGGACGGCCATCCTTACTTCAATCTCAAGGCGGCCAATCATCAGGTCATCGGCAACAGCGAGGCGTATTCCTCGGAAGCCGCCCGGGACAAAGGCATTGCCAGCGTCAAGACCAATGGCCCGACCACCGTCATCAAAGACAAGACCACGCCGGTGCTTTGAATACACCTTCCGATCATTCCTGCGCTCGCGCGTGGGAATGCCTACAGGGATGCCCTGCGTCCCGTGACGCGGAGCGTCACGGGCTGTATTCCCACGCAGAGCGTCACTAGTGTCCGGTAAACATGTTTCATAGCTGAAGGCTGCCTTGGGCGGCCTTCAGCTTTTCTCGCTCCTGCCTTCGTCGCTCTTTGAATTCTTGGGTAGCCGGCCGTTCATGCAGGGCATGAGCGATGCGAACCGTCAGTTCAAATAACGAGCCGGGGAACCCTGAGCGATGGTGAAAAAGATGCAACAACAGGTAGCTGATCAAGGCGCTGTAGATCTGTAGGCGCACGGCGTTTTCGGAGAAGGCATAGAAGCGTTTAAGTTTCAGATGTTGCTTGATCCACTTGAAAAACAGCTCGATTTTCCAACGATCTTTGTACAAATCAGCGATTTCTTCAGCGGTTCTCGCGAAGTCGTTGGTCACCAGGATCAACGGCGTTGCATGCCCCTCGCGCTTAACCACGACGCGTCTTACCGGCTCTTCCCGGTAGTCATTCAGACGATTGCCGCCCAGATGCTTCTTGCCGAACTTTACGACTTCATCGGCCATGACCACGCTGTGTTCGGCCACGTTTGAGTGCTCGTGCAGCACCTTGATATTGGCGTTTTTCTTCAACCGGGTAACAAACAGAGCCCCCTTGGTCTGCAACTGGTGCCACCAGTTGTAATCGCAGTAGCCCTTGTCAAAGACGTAGGTCATGCCGGCCTGAATCGGCATGTCCAACGCGTCACTCAGGTCGTTGACGTTGGCGGGAGTAATGTTCACGTAGACCGGGGCCAACTGCGCGAGATCCAGCCCTACATGCACTTTGAGACCTTGTGTAATGCGGGTTTTCGTCGCGGTAGTCCAATCATCGAAGTGAGGTCCGCGCAAGGTAATGGACGTGGAGTCAATTAAGCTGACCATGGCGCCGACGGCCTTGCGCTGCTGGTGACTGACGCCGCGTAACAGGAGTTCGCAGAGGTCCTGGAACGGCCGGTAGTCACGCTTGTTCAAGGCATCCGACAGTGTCGAGCGGGCAATGGGACCGGCCTGCAGATGGTAGCGATGCGCGGCCAGAGTCTCGGAGAAAGTCGCCAGAGAGCGCAGGCTCAA